>JACCTI010000419.1 GCA_013812515.1 Chthoniobacterales bacterium | reverse complement strand
GCATTGACGCGGCCTTCCGGCTGAAGGCCCATAATTTCATCCGCAATTTTCTGCGCGTCGTCGGCTTTATGCGTCGCGATCTTGGTCGCGCCGAGCGCGAGCAATGTCTTCACCTTGGCCGCCGGGTCGTTAGCCGTTTGCAGATATCTTTCGTAAGAGACCTCGGCCGCGGCGAACTTGCCCGCCTTGGTTTGCGAATCGGCGAGGTAAAACCAGAAGTCGGGCTTCACATTCGTGAGATCGCCGTTTCCGAGCAGAGTGAGATACTTCTCCGCCGCGGCGTAGTTTTTCTCGTTGTAATATTCGATTCCGATCCACTGCAGAATTTCGGCTGGGATGGCCGCGTCCTGCGCCGCGGCGGGGAAGGCGTTGATCTCGGTCGTCAGGGCCGCGCGGTTCTTCTGGTAAAAATAGGCGGAAACAATGCGAACGGTCGCGGGCGTGTAGTATTGCTCCTTGTTCAGCTTGCGCGCGGCGTCGAGCGCAGGAATGGCGGCTTTGTAGTCTTTCACGTCGAACGCCGCCTTGCCGATATAGTAGTTCGCCTGCGCCGCCACGGCGCTTTTCGGAAACTCTTTTAACAGCTGCTGGAACGCCTCCGTCATTCCCTTCGCATTCTCCTGCTGGCCGAGCAGCAAGGCTTTCTGTTGCAGGGCTGCTTCCCGCTCACGCGCCGCCGGGAACTTCGTTAAGAGGGTGTCGAGATCGCGGAGCGCGGCTTCGGGATCTCTCCCTTCCTGATAAGCGAGGGCACGCTGGGTGAGCGCGGGAGGGGCCTGAGGATTATCGGGGAAAGCCTTCAAGAAATACGTGAACGCTTCCACAATTCGCGGTGGGCTCTTCGTCTGCACGTAGCACCAGCCGAGCTTGTAAGCGGATTCCGCCCGCAGCTTCGCCGAAAGTTGCGACGCGCGCAGTGTCTCGTAGATCGGCGCGGCCTGCGCAAAGTTCGCCTGCTTGTAAAACGCTTCCGCCTTCAGGAAGCGCGCCTGATCGGCGCGCTCACCCGTCGGATTACTCGTTAGGTATTGATCCACTTCTCCGACGAGGCTTGCCGGGTTTGAGTTATAAATGTTGATCAGGCGCTGATAACTCGCGTCTTTCGCCTCATCGCGGTTCGGATACTTGGCCACGATCTGCACGTAGATCACCTCCGCTTCCTTGTTGTGGCCAAGCTGCCGTTCGCTGTTCGCCGCCAGCAACATCAGCTCGGGACGAACCTCTTCGGGAATCTCCCCCTGCCCCTTTTTGTACTCCGCGAGGAGCTGCGTGTATTGACCAGTCGAATACATCAGGCGGAGCAGACCCGCTTCCGCAATTCCACGCCACTTCCCTGCTTCCGGCAACGCGCGAGCCTTTCGCAATAGGGTTATGGCCCGGTCGAGCATCGCTTTGTCGGGCTTGCCCTTCTCTCCTTGCTGCAAATCGATCGCGATCATCGCGGCGCGGACGGTGGCCTCCGCTTTTAATGCGGGTTTGCCGGTTTCGTTGGCCAGTGCTTCGTACTGCTTCAGAGCGTCGGGTTTTCGGCCCCGACCGACCAGGAGCGAGCCCGCGGCCAGCCGCGCGTCTTCGCGATATGGGTTGGGATTCTTTGCATCCACGACCTGGAGATAAAGGCTCGCCGCGTCGTCTTTCCGGTCGAGATTCTCCAGGCAGCGCGCTTCGAAGTAGCGGGCCGAGAGGGTGAGACTCGCCTCTTTCGACCTCGCTGCGGATCGGTGAAACAGGCCGGAAGCGCCGGCAAAATCTTTTTGGTTGAATAGGATCTCCGCGACCCCGTACGCCGCCGGCCCAGCGAATTCGCTCTCGCCGTGTTCGTCGAGCACACTCTGGAAAGCAGAGCGGGCCGGAGCGCTTTTGTTCAAGGCGCGGTAGCATTCCGCGAGATAAAATGACGCACTGGCGCGACCCGAAGCGCCGGGAAACTGGCCGAGAAATTTTTCGTACTCGGGGACCGCGAGATCGTAAAGCTTGCGTCCGAAAAGCGCATTCGCGTAATCGAGCTGACGCTGATCAGACGCTTCGCTTTGACCCGAGGGGATATCGGAAGATGGCTCCAGCGGTTCATCTTCATCGGCGTTTGGTCGCAGTGAAGCAGCGGCTTCCGCATCGACCGCTTTGGGTCGCGGCGTGGCCATGAGTGCTGGGTCCGCAGCCTTCGGACGAGGAGGAACGGCCGGTTCGAAAACCGGATCACGTTGCGCTGGTTTGTTCCCAGCCGGAGAGGAAACTTTTCGCGGCGTTGGGGAAGGACTTGTCGTATCCACGGGCAAGGCGCGTGGGATTGGAGGGTCTTGCACGGGCTGCGCGCGTCGCACCTCGCTGGAATCCTGGGCGGCGGCAAATTGCGCGCCGCAAAAAAGGACCGTCGCGATCAGAACGCTCGCCGCGCTCTTCTCCGCCTTCATTTTGCGGTCGCGAAGGCAACGTTCGTCACGCCTGCCTCGCTGCAAACATTCAGTACGCCGACGACGTTCTTGTAAGCGCCGGTCTCATCGCCGCGGATCACCACCGCCTGCTCGGCGTCGAGTTGGACCAGAGCCTTCAGCATCTCACCCAGCTCAGGGCCGCTCAGGGTTCGGCGATTCACCACGACATTGCCATCCGCCTTCACGTTCACGACCACGTCACCGATCGGCGCGCTCTTCTCCTTGGCGGAACTGGCCTTTGGAACCTTGACGTCGAGCTCGTTCTCATTTCGAGCAGCATTCCAGGTCATCAAAAAAAAGATGAGCAAGAGCAAAAGAACATCAACCAGGGGAGCAAGCTGAATGCCCGGATGATGCGGAGCGGCGTGGCGGCGCAAGTTCATGATGCGGTGGCCTCTGATTGTAGGGCGTCTGTGTCAGACGCCGAAGGGCGATGGCGTTTCACAGAAACGCCCTACAAAGCGAGCATCAGAATTCATCCTCGACCAGAGCCCGCGCGCGTTCCGGTTTCTTGTTGTACTGCACGGAGAGCAAAGCAAGAACGTGAGTTACCGCGGATTCCAGATCAGAGATCAAACGTTGGGCGCGCCCGCGGAAAAAGGCGTAAAAGATCATGGCCGGGATGCCGATGGCGAGGCCTGCTGACGTATTGATCAGCGCCTCGCTGATGCCTTTCGAGAGCAGTGCATAACGCGCGGTGCCGAGGTCCGCGCCGAGCGCGCCGAAAGAGCGAATGATGCCGATGACCGTGCCTAACAAGCCGATGAGCGGCGCGAGCATGCCAATATCCGCAAGGTAGATGACCTTGTTGTTCAAAGAAGACGCGACGCGGGTGCCTTCAGTTTCCGCAATTTCGCGGACCTGCTGGAAATCGGCATTGGGATTTTTCGTTGTGAATTCGAGCACCCTTTGCACGACACGCGCGATCGCTTCGCCATGCCGGTTGGAAACCGCAAGCAGGCCGAGATAATCGCGTTTGCGGAGGAGGGCATCGGCCGTGGCCATGTAGCCGTTCGAGACCACCGCACCGCGCCGGATCGTGAGGAAGTACACGATCACGAGCATGACCGAGAAGATCGAGAGTGCGAGGAGCGGGATCATGATCGGCCCAGCCGCAATCATGGCGTCGAGAATGGAAGTGGAGCGCGGCAAATCAGGAGCCAAAGCCGCGGCGGGCGCGGGACTCTGCGCAAAGAGAGGAGTTGCACTCGCCAGCGCGGCGAGCAGCGAAAGGAGACGTTTCATCCCGTGAATGGAAGTATCATAGGCAGCTGCGATTGCGGACGCAACAGCACCGCAGAAGAGACAGCGGTGTGAATCAGCCGTTCAGAAGAAATCCGCGCGAAGGACGAGGTGAACCGGTTGCTTCGCCTACGCTGGCGGAATGCTCAGCCACGGATCGACACGGATGCGACATTTGTCGCTGCTCCGTGCGAATGCCGTCTGACTGCTCGCTAGAGACTTTGGTCGCTGCGGATCAATTGGCCCGCCCAGAATGAGGTGTCCGGTAGGGAAGTAGTAGTTCCCATTTGTGGCAATCCACTGCTGTGGATTCGCAGCAATGTCTGAAGGATTTGATTCCCGTTTGGCCGACGTTTCAGGTGGGCCATAGAACGGATAAAGATCTGCGCTATAAAGTCTACCAATAGAGGTGAAGTGCCAGTTCCAGACCTGCTGGCCTGGCGCGTAGTAGTTCCGATTATAAGGAACGCTCCCAGCGGCGATCTGGCCATCAAAGAAGACTGGCGCCTGCGCGAAGATGGCGTCGATTTCAGCCTTTTTCGCCGCGTCTACTTCGATCACAAAACTTCTCGAACCAGTTAGAATACTCTGCACTCGAATACGGCGTTACCCGGTAGTAAAACTTGTCTACGGATTCCGCCTCGGCCAAAGGACGCTTTCTCGTCCATCAGTTGGGGAACGCTGCGCCTCATTGAACTCTGCTTGCAATGGAAGAGCTGTGGTTTGCCAGTAGTCATTTCATTCGCCCGTTAAGCATCTGGATATCTGCGGGTCCGTCGACCAACGTCCTGCCGGCCGGACAGACTCGGCCCTTCCCCGACGATAAAGAGCCGACATCTGATTATAGCGACCGGGCGTTGGAGTGACGAGTCCGCGCGGGCCGGGGTCAACGCCCCCCGGCGACAACGTTGCCGGAACACCACTTTCTCGATCGCGCTAGAATTAAGGATCGTTCCGCGGCGATTCTGTTTCGCGATCGCCAACCAACTTCCGCACAAGCACTCCCGTCCCGAGCTGCGCCTATGCAAAACGACCGTCTCCGAGCGGGCGGCGAACACGGAAGATGTGCGCGGGCTGCGTGCTTGGGTCGAGTTCGACGTAGTTGCGGCTGCCGTGCCACGTATAACGGGCATCCGTTAATAGATCATGCACCTGGTAGGCTTCGCTCTCCGACAAACCAAACTCCGGCAGCGGGAGATGGATAAACGAGCTTTGTACAAGGAACGCGTCGAGGTTCACGACGACAAGAATGATATTGTCCCGGGCCAGCGTCATTTTGCCGTAGACCAGGATGTTCTCGTTGTCTGCCGAGTAGAAACGGAGGTTATCGTAGAGATGGAGCGCCCGGTTCTCGCGCCGGATACGGTTGAGGCGCGTGATCCAGTCCTTAATGTTGCCGGGCGCGTCCCAGTCACGCTCTTTCCACTGATACTTTTCCGAGTCGAGATACTCCTCGCGGCTGGGAAGGGCGGCATTCTCGCATAATTCGAACCCGCTGTAGATGCCGTAGACACTCGAGAGCGTGGTCGCGAGCACGGCGCGGATCATGAATGCCGGCCGGCCGCCTTCCTGAAGATGCAATGGCAGAATGTCAGGCGTATTTGGCCAAAGGTTGCCGCGGAAGTATTCGCGCATTTCGGTCTGCGTCAGCTCAGTGAAATAGTCGGTGAGTTCGTGCTTCGATTCGCGCCAGGTGAAGTAAGTATAGCTTTCGGAAAAACCGGCCTTGGCCAGCGTCTTCATCATCTTTGGTTTCGTGAAGGCTTCGGAGAGGAAGATGATGTCGGGAAAGCGATCGCGCACGCGCGTGATCAGGTATTGCCAGAACGGCACCGGCTTGGTGTGCGGGTTATCGACCCGGAAGGTGCGCACACCCCGCTCGGCCCAGAAGAGAATGATGCTTGTCATTTCCTCCCAGAGTTCCTGCCAGTTCGCGCAGTGAAAATTCAGCGGGTAAATGTCCTCGTATTTTTTCGGAGGGTTCTCGGCGTATTTGATCGTGCCGTCCGGGCGCTGGTAGAACCACTCCGGATGTTCCGCGACGTAAGGGTGATCGGGTGAGCAATTGATCGCAAAATCGAGCGCAATCTCCAGGCCGCGGGCGCGGATTTCCCGCTGCAGCCAATCGAAATCCTCGAGGGTGCCTAACGAGGGCTCGACATCCTTGTGTCCACCACCGTTCGGCGCGCCAATGTGCCGGTTGCCGATGGCGTAGGGAACGCCGGGCTCGCCTTCGTCGCCTGTCACGGAGTTGTTGCGACCTTTGCGGTTGGCAAAGCCGATCGGGTGAATCGGCGGAAAATAAATGACATTGAATCCCATCGCCTTCGCGTCCTCCACCCGCGCGAGGCAGTCGCGAAAGGTGGAACCCTGGTCGCCGCGACCTTCCGCGGAGCGCGGGAAAAACTCGTACCAGGCAGCGGTGCGCGCCTCGACGCGGTCCACGATGACCTGCGGTGGTGGCGCGTATTGCGTGGCGTTGGAGCGATTGGAATAGGTAGACATCAGGACTTCGAGCTCGCCCCTATGCGCGATCGCGTCGACCTGCGCATGGTCGCTCGCGCGGATGCTCTCGGCCAGCTCCCGCAGCCGGTGAGCGTCCGCGGAATCGCCGGCACGTTCCGCCGCCTCGTCGAGCAGCGCCGCGCCTTCCAGCGTTTCGCTTTGCAGGTTGGCGATGCCGGCTTCGAACTTTGCGGCGAACTCGTGCTGCCAACCCGCAAAAACATCGGTCCACGCTTCGACGGTGTATTCGTAAATCGCGTTCTCGTAGAGCGAACAGACGCCGCGCCAGCGATCGTTCCCCAGGTGCGTCATGGCCGTCTCATGCCAGGGCGCTTCGCCCAGCCTGCGCCACTTCAGAACGGCCGCGACCACGTCGTGACCATCCTTGAAAACGTCAGCCTCGACGACAAGGTCCTCGCCGACGACGCGCTTGATCGGATAGCGGCCATTGTCGACCAGCGGTTGAAGATTCTCGATCACCGCGGTCGGAAAGGCCCGGAGCATTCGGCATCATTCAAGCGCAGTTACGAGGCCGCGAAAGCGAAATGTCCGCGCAGCGGCGAGCCCGGTGCTTGACAAGCACCGCTACAACTCCACGGCGCGCCCGGTGCTTGACCCAAGCACTGCCCTAATCAAAGCGCGAAGAAGAACGCGCACTCGTAAAGACCCGACGTGCGAGTCTCTTCGCGGCGCACGGGAGTCGCGAGCACTCCCTCCACCATATCCTGTTCGAAGCGCGCGATGATCGGGTATTCGTCGAGCAGATTCATGATCGGAGAATGACACTCCAGAATCTGCGGCCCGCCATCTTTGTCGTCCGTCACAACCTGGGACATGAACCCCTCGGTCTCGCGCATTTTGACGAGCTCCTTGGCGCGCTCCTCCACGGTGTCGGCGTTCACTCTTGCCTTCAGGGCTTCGGTTTGCCGCTGGAAAACATGGAAAAGCAGCTTCTCGGGCGCATTCGGTCCGTAGATCTCCTTACTGGAACTGAGAAGCTGAAGGGTTAAGTCATTGCTATCGCACGGGAAGAGATCGTGTGTGCGACGCGTCAGACGGTAGACCATTTCCGGACGGCCCATCTTCTGCGGCCGGCGCCAGGTGTCGAGATAACCGTCGCGTTCGAGCGTGAGGCAGTGCTGTTTGATGCCCATGTAGCTCATCCCCAATTTTGCAACGAGCTCATTGACAGAAAGCCCTTTTGTCCGTTTCAGGATGTTTAAAATTTCGAGCCGTTGAGTGCGGCCGATTTGGGAGAGTAGTTCTTGGTTCACGGGCTTATTCTTCTTTCATGGGACATTACCCGCGAATTCCTTTGAAACAAACTCCTAAATGGGCGAAGATTCAGATCGGACGCAAATCACGGTTAAAGAACTGACAGCTTGGTCCCTGGATCGAACAGGTGCGCCTTTTTCAGGTTTATCTCAAACTGCATGCGACGACCCGCTTCGCGATTATCGAGCGGTCGCCGGCTTCGGCAGATCACCGTATGCGAACCGGTCTCAAGGTAGATATTTGCCTCCGCGCCCATCGGCTCAACGACGTCAACCAGGGCCGGGAAGGTGGCCGCACCGTTCTCCTGACCTTTCTTGGACTGCGCGATCTTGATCTCTTCGGGACGGATGCCGAGCAGGATCGGTTGGCCGATGGATTCCCGGGCTCCGGGGCGTTCTGCCGCGGAAAGGCGTGCCTCGATAGTGCCGCCCTCCCGTTCGCAAAAAAGCAGATCGCCTCGTTCTTCCTTGAGCGTGCCCTGGATGAAATTCATCGGCGGACTGCCAAGAAGGCCAGCCACGAAAAGGTTCACCGGCGCATTGTAAAGTGTGAGCGGCGTGTCGTTCTGCTGCACGACGCCGTCTTTCATCGCGACGATGCGTTCAGCCATCGCCATTGCCTCCACCTGATTCCGGGTGGCATAAATCATTGTCGCCTGTAACCGCTGGTGCAGCTTTGTGATCTCGGTTCGCAGTTGCACGCGCGCCTCCGCGTCGAGATCGGAGAGCGGCTCTTCAAAGAGGAAAACCTTCGGCTGCCGCACAATTGCGCGACCGAGTGCAACCCGGTGACGCCGGTGGCCGGAGAGCGCCGTAGGTTTGCATCCCAGCAAGTCGTCGAGGCCGAGAATCGCGGCCGCATCCTGCACGCGCTTCTTGATTTCCGCTTTCGGGAATCTTCGCAGCTTTAACCCAAACGCCATGTTGTCATAGACAGACATGCGCGGATAAAGCGCAGGATTCTGGAAGACCATGGCAATGTCGCGCTTTGCGGGAGGGAGATCGTTGACCCGCTGATCCCCGATGAAGATGTCGCCGCGCGAGGGTTCTTCCAAGCCAGCGACCATACGGAGCACGCTTGAGTGGCCGCAGCCGGACGGACCTAACAGAACTACGAATTCGCGGTCCTGAATCTCAAGGCTCACGTCGTTTACCGCAGTCACCTCGCCGCCCTTTTCGCCTGGGTAAGTTTTGTAGAGGTTCTTAAAGATGACCTTGGCCATGGAGAGTCCCCGCGGGATTCCGCGGCAGGACCGGAACACTACGAGCCCGCGCCGGAATGGGTCAATGCGGCTTTCTGGTCTGGCCCAGGACCGATGGCTCAGACGAATGGCAGCGCCGCAATTTCGACAGAGCCTGCGGTGCCATCAGTTGCGGCGTTCGCCTCCCGCGCTTCCAGCTGAGAACCGGCTGCTTGGTAGCCACGCTTCACAAATCCGAGCGCGATCTGCTTTCCGATGGAGTTCGAGAGCGCGACACTGGTGATCCAGCCGACATCCTTTCCATCCGAGATGCTGAAGAGCCGCATCCCGCTCCTTAGCTGATGATTTGAGAGAGGCAGCAACCCGCATAATCGCTTGTTCGTCTGGCCGGACATTTTGATTCGCGAGATGACCTCCTGCCCGATGTAGCAGCCCTTCGCATAGTCGATCGCGACACTCTCAAGGTTCGCCTCAGTCGGAATGATCTCGCCCGACAACTCGTGCCCCCAACGCGGAACCCCACGCTCGATGCGGATAGCCTCAGCGGTAGTTTCATCCGCAATGATGAATTTGCTCGCGAGTTCCTGCGCCGCCCTCGCGTACTCCTCACGCTTGAGCCACAGGTCCGTCCCGGCGCAGCCGAAGCGGTCTGCCGCCACCGCCTTCGCGCCGCGATACATTTCGGCCACTCCGCGGCCGAGCGCGTGAAACAGCGCGAAACGCTCCGTGATGTCTTCGACCTGCACATCGTCCGCGATGATGTATCGCTCCAGTCGTGCGGCGAGCGTCTCACGTAATTCCGCGTCGGAGTCAATCACGAATGACTCGCCGTCGGCTACAATGAAAACATCCGCGTCGATCTTCCCCTTTGCGCTTAGAACACACGCGTGAATGGCCGAATCGTCGGATGCCTTCCGCAGATCATTGCTGAGCTGACCGTTCAGATAACGCAGCCGATCCGCGCCCATGACCCGCAGCTTCGTTCGTGACGACAGATCGAAGATGGTCGCCTGCTCTGCCCTAAATGGCGCCATCGTCACCCCGGCTTCAATAATCCGCGGTCTTTCCAAAGATGCGGCTAAAGAAACCGCGACGCTCCTCTTCGGGCGGCGTCGTTGCGACCGGCGCCTTGGTTTCAGGCGCAAGATCGGCTGGCCGGACACGTTTGCCCTGGTGGCCATTAACCTCGCCAGCCGGAGCTTGGCCCGCTTCTTCGCGTCCGACGAAGTCCGGCTTGTCACTCGGCGGTGGCTCCATTCGCGCGACCTCCTGCCCTTCGACCTCCTGCGCTTCGACGGTCTGCGCTTCGACCACTTCGGGTGCGCTCTCCGCCGCGGCGGCAGGTTCCCGTTCTTCCAACCCGATCAGCGTCGCCTGTTCTTCTTCTCCGGGCTGACGCGTTCTCCCGGGTGGACCATCAGGGAAAAAGACGCGCATCACGGACGAGTAATCATCGCTGCTGTGGCCCTGCTCTGCGCTGCGGATGAGCGCATCGCGCGCCACTTCCGTCGCCCCCAGCGTCAGTCCGTAGCAACGCCCTAGGCATGAGGCGATCTGCACGTCCTTTAACATGTGCTGCACGGAAAAGTGCGGCTCGAAATCGCCTTCCAGCATCTTCGGCAACTTCATCGCGAGTGTGCCCGAATTACTCCCGTTGCTCTTCATCGCTTTTGCAAAAGCCTCCAGCGGCAGACCGGAACTGTGCACGAGAGCGAGCGCCTCGGCTGCGGCTTGCACCGTCGCGGCCGTGACCATATTCGTCGCCAGCTTGATCGTCGTGGCCTGTCCGATGTCGCCGATCTCGATGATTTCCTTGCTGCTCGCTTCCAGCACAGGCCGCGCGCGTTGATAGGCCGCATTGTCCCCGCCGACGTAGTAAACAAGCTCGCCTTTCTCCGCCGCGCCTTTACTCCCGGTGAATGGCGCATCGAGTAACTGCGCGCCGCGACGATGCACGATTTCAGCGGCCTCGCGCATCGTGTGCGGCGCGACCGTGCTATGCGCCATGACCACGTGATATGTGGTCAGCGATGGCTTCATCGCGGCCATCATCTCAAGCAGCGCGTCGTCGTCCGAAACGAAAATTTGGATAAAGCCGCACACCTCCGCGAGCTCGGCCGGCGAGCCGACAAAGTTCGGATAAGGATGCGCCGTGCGGTTCCAAACGTAGGTGTGAAACCCACGCCGGCGCAAACAGTCTGCCACTGGCCGGCCGATTATTCCCAGCCCGACAACTCCAACGTTTCTCTGTATGCGACGCGACATGAAAGGACTCAGAGCGACCACTCGGAAGGTTGAGGGAAATTCAGGGCAAACCTCGGGCGAAGCAATCCTGAACTTGGTTCAAACCTGGGATTCAGCGGGCAGCTTCGAGGAAATTCGAATCCTGCAGACGCTCGCCAAGCTGAGCGACGGCTCCGGCGCGCTTCTCGTTAGCAAGCGTCTGCGCGATCTCGCTTTTTGCTTCCTCGAAAGCCAATCGGCGCGGCGGCTTCGACCCGGTCAACTGCACGATGTGAAATCCCAGATGGGATTGTAGCGGCGCCGACATTTGCCCGCGCCGCAGTTTCTCGATTTCCGTGAAGAACTCCGGCGGTATTCGGGATGAGGAGAAGTAATTGAGATCGCCTGCGCGCGCTTTGGTTGCCCCGTCTTCAGACGTTTCCCCAGCCAGAGCCGGGAAGCTTTCGCCACCGAGAATCCGCATCACCAGCGCCTGAGCGAATGTCCGTTTCTCCTGCACGATTTCTACCGCTGTTCCTTGCGGCGCGGCAATGAAGAGGTGTGAGGCCCGGTAGCGTTGCGGCTGAGAGAACTGCTGCGGGTTTGTATCGTAAAAGGCGCGGCATTCTCCCTCTGTCACGGCCAACTCCGGCGCGATCTGCTTCTCGATCCACTGCCGCTCGCTTAAGTGCTCCGCGACTCGTTCCTGTATCTCGGGCCGCGACAAGCCCGCCGAAGCGAGTGCGGTGGTGAAACGCTCCTCGTCCGCGAACTGCGCACGCAGCAGATCGATTTCGCGTTCCGTTTCCGTGCCCGCCACCTGCTCATTCTTGGCCAAACGGCGCAGATTTTCCTGCGCTGGATTCGCGGCTTCACGACGCAGTATTCGCAGAATTGCTGTTCGTGTCGGATCAAAACGGAACAGCAGCTCGCTCACGGTAAGACCCGCTGCTGCCGCCATAAAAATGAGCAGGATTTTCCGCAACGCTCGCATCACTTCAGTGCCGTCTCCGCAAGGTAGCGCGTCGCGACAGAACCCACGATGCCGAGACTCTCCGCGCTCAACTTGTCCATCGTATCAGCCGGCGTGTGCCATGGCGGATAATCGAAGTCGATCAGGTCAATCGTCGCAATCCCGGCCGCGTTCAGAGGCGTGTGATCGTCTGTGATCGTGCCATTGCCGTAGCTAAAATGTTCTCGCACGTTCAGCGCCTCCGCGGCTGCGAAGATCCCGCGCGTCATCTCCGCCGGAGAATCGGTCGGAAGCGTCAGCCGCAGCGACTTATCGCCGACCATGTCGAACACTATGCCGCCGCGGAATTGCTTTGCCTTTCCTCCCACGCTGAGCTGCTTCGCAAAGTAGCGGCTTCCGTAGAGTCCATCCGTTTCGGTAAAGCTCACATACGCCTCTTCACCGTCGAAGAAGACGAGTTGCACTTTCGCGGCGAGTTCCGGTTGGCTCGCAAGGACTCGCGCCAGCTCGAGCAGGACGCCGCTGCTCGAACCTCCATCGTTCGCACCGACGAAGCGGACCGCGTCGAACGTCTTCGTATCGTAATGTGAACAAAGCAGGAACACCGGCGCGCTCTTCGCGGCGGCGAAAGTCGCCAGCAGGTTAACGAAAGCAATCGACCCGTGCGGCGTATCGTTCGTGAACGCCTGACGGGTGACGCGCCAGCCGAAGCTCTCAAGCTGCTGGGTGATGTACGCGCGCGATTGCTTGATCGCCGGACTGGCCGGCGGGCGCGGTCCGAAATCTACCAGGGCCTGCACGTGCCGCCATGCGTTCTCGCCCGAGAACTCCTCCCAAATCTTCGCGCCGCTGCTCGCCTCTCGATCATTGTCGTGACACGCGGCGATCAGCGCGCACGTGACGAGAACCAGCAGACGCAATCTCATGCGGCGGCTCCGCGATTCAGCTGTCGCTCAGGGGTAAGCCGATCGCGTGGAGGACACGCTCGAGATCGTCATTGCCATAATACTCGATTTCAATGCGTCCGCGCTTCTCGCCGTGGTGAAACGTGACGCGTGTGCCGAGATGCTGCTGTAAGCGGTTCTGCAAATCGTCCACGGTTGCTAAAGAGACGATCGCACTCGCTTGGGAACGGCGGCGTTTGCGCGCGGTGCCGAGCTGCCGGGCCACCATCCGTTCGGCGTCGCGTACCGTCGCGCTACGTCGGAGGATAGTCTCCGCCACCGCCAGCTGTTCCTCCTGCCCTTTTAGGCCAAGCAGCACCTTCGCGTGCCCGACCGAGAGCAATCCCTGCGTGACCCACCCCTGCACTTGCTGATGCAGGTCGAGCAGACGCATCGAGTTCGCGACCGCGGCCCGGCTGCGGCCGACCTTCCGCGCGATATCATCCTGGCGCATTCCGAATTCGCCTGCCAATCGCGCGTAGGCCTGCGCTTCCTCGATTGGATTCAAATCGGCGCGCTGCAGATTCTCGATTAGCGAAACCTCGAGGACGTCGAGATCGGTCGCCTCGCGCACAATCACCGGCACCTTGGTCAAGCCGGCCTGCTGCGCCGCACGCCAGCGGCGTTCGCCCGCGATCAACTCATGCCTGCCATCGACCATGCGCACAATCAGCGGCTGGATGATTCCGTGCTGGCGAATCGAGTCCATCAGCTCCTGCAACGCCTCCGGCGCGAATTCCTTGCGCGGCTGCAAGGGACTGGGCCCAATACTCGTTAGGCCGATCTCGTGAACTTTCTCGCCCGCCTCGGATGCCATCTGCACGGCCACCGTCGGCGAGGTCAAGGGTCGCGTGCCGATCAACGCGCCGAGACCTTTTCCAAGAGCCGATTTCGCCATTGCTCGCAGGCTATCGGAAGGGCGACGGCGACGCAAACGCAGAGCAGAAATGTCGCGGCGCTGAATGAGCGCCGCGCTCTTCACGGGGAAAGTATGCGACGGTCGCAGACCGCCGCTACAGTCACCGGCATGTTGCCAGTTTTCACCCTCGGCCACTCTCCGGACCCGGACGACGCGTTCATGTTCTACGCCATGGCTGAGAACAAAATCGATCTCCGCGGCTATCGCTTCGAGCACCGGCTGGAAGACATTCAGACGCTCAACGAACGCGCCCTGCGCGGCGAGCTGCACATTTCCGCGATTTCGATTCACGCCTATGCGTATGTGAGTGATCGTTACGCGCTTCTGCCGTGCGGCGCGAGCATGGGTGATGGTTACGGGCCGATGGTGGTGGCGGCAAACATCGGCGGGCTCCTGCCTGGAGCCGCCGAGGCGGAGATACGGCAGTGGCTCTCGGGCCGGCGGATCGCCATTCCTGGATTAATGACGAGCGCATATCTCGCGCTCCGCCTTTATCTCGGCGACTTCGACTTCGCCGTAGTCCCCTTCGACCAAATCTTCGATGCGGTGCAGTCTGGTCGCGCTGACGCAGGATTGATCATCCACGAAGGTCAACTGACCTACGCGACCAGCGGCTTCACGAAAATCGTCGACCTCGGCGAATGGTGGAAGCGGGAGACCGGCTTGCCGCTTCCCTTGGGCGGCAACGTTCTCCGCAAAGACATCCCCGCACCCGTTCGACGTGATTTGCTCGCGATCATGCG
>JACCTI010000405.1 GCA_013812515.1 Chthoniobacterales bacterium | reverse complement strand
TTTGGAGTTTAGCGATGCATGGCCAACGTTTGCTCCGCGAAACAATGAACGCGCAAGGTTTCAACATCGGGCTGAATCTCGGAGATTGCGCAGGGGCCGGGGTGCCAAATCATCTTCATCTTCACATCGTCCCGCGTTGGAGCGGCGACACGAACTTCATGCCGGTGCTCTCCGGCACTCGCCTGCTTTCGGAAGGGTTGCAGAGCCTGTATGAGAAGCTGATGGAAACACAAACTCGACTTGCCGAAGCGGAGGTCCTCCGCTCGTGAACCCGGTGGATACTTCGGCGCCGCCGCGCGACAGCGGCCTGGGTTGTCTCGGCAAGGGCTGCCTCACGATCGTTTGCCTGGTGGTTTTTCTGGCGGTGGCGTTCGTGGGCGGCGGCATGTGGGCGCTGCAGCGCGTGCGAAATAGTTATTCTTCGAACGAACCGCTCCGGATGCCGGAGGTCACAAGCGCGCCGACCGTCACAACCATTGATCAGGCAAGCTCTGCCAGCGCAGCTACGCCGCTGGAAAGCAACCCTACTCCCGCGATCGCAACTCCTGCGGGTCCAATTAACCCGGCGGACACACAGGCGCGTTGGAAGGCATTCGAGAGAGCGGCGAAGCGAGACCAGCCGGCTTCCATCGAATTATCCGCCGCGGAAATAAACAGCCTGATTGCGAACGAACCCAAGCTCAATGGCAAGGCTTACGTCACGATCGCGAACAATGTTGGACACGTGAAAGTGAGCATTCCGTTAAAGGATGTGGTCCTGATGGGCGGCCGCTATCTCAATGGCGAAGCGACGGTGCGAGCGTCACCGGACGGCGACCCCGACAAAGCGCAGATCTCGAACGTGATTCTGGGCAATCAAGCAGTACCCGAGGACATGCTCGACCGCCGGCTTTTCGGGTGGTCATCCATGCGGGACAAGATCCAGGATTGGCTCGATGGGGAGAACATCGCGGTCTTCAAGATTGAGAACGATCGCGTGATCGCGCAGACGCGCTGACGATCCTCGCGCGTTCCCTGTAGCGGCATCACTGCATGATCTCACGGACGAAGACGTTGAGCTGTCCGTCGGATTGCTTTCGCACTTCCGTGATCTCGTAAGGTCGCGCTTCGTCGCGATTAACTGTTGCGCCCTGCGCGGGTGGCGAGTACCCCGCGGGGAACTCGACGATGATGCGTGTAGAAGAAGGTGCGCCGAAGTGCAACATGGTTTGCGCCATGCCGTTCTTCGGTCGAAGCACGGCGCGGTTCGACTCCGCAAAATTGACTACGAATTGCCCGCGCAAATAAACGCGTTCACCGGCAAGGCCGCGCTCGGCCACATCGCGGAGATCGTTCGTCGTAATCAATCGGCCGGCCGGCATTCGGCCCGGCGGATATGTTTTCCAACTGCCGCCGCCCGCGGTGGAAGCGAGGGTCGTGTCGCTCGTCACGGGCGGAACGGCGAGCACCGGTGTCCCTTCAGGAATGGAAGGGATGGGTGACGCCAGTGAAGTAGCGGGCGCGGCGGATGGAACCAGCGCGTCCGTGCGGAGCGGAACCGCGCGTTTTGGCGGCACGCTCGCAGCGGCCATTGCGATCGGGGTAGTCGATGGCAACAGCTTCGCCGCGACCGCAGCCGGCGCGGCAGCCGGTGACGGCGCCGTCTTCTCGTTCTTCGCCACTTTGTCGCCCTTGGATGTCGGCGTCGGCTTCATCGCGAGCGCCGGAGGCGTCGTTTTCGGCTGCTCGATCCGCAGTGCGGGCTCCACGCGAATCAACGCATTCGCCGCCGCAACCGCTGCTTGCGTTGGTTCAAGCCCTGGAAAAGGAATAGCTGCGGGACCGGGCGCGGATCGCTCGCGCACGCTGGCATAATGGTTCTCGGCTTCGCGGCGCGCCCGATCTTTGAACAAGGGCCAGCCGGCTTTCATGTTCAGATCAAAGGGCGGCTCAAGCCTAAACATCCCGCGCCCTTGCGTGACCGTGTAGCTGCCGTAGAGCAACGGCACGGCGGTCAAGAGAATCCGCCCATCGGCCAGGCGATCGGCATGAATCACCGCCGATAAATCGTGCGCCCGCTCGAGCTTGATCTCCAATCCCGTTACCAGCGTCTGTTTCATCAGCGGCACCGATTGCGCGTCCGCCGGATAAACGTGCTCGAGCAAAACTTCGCCGTAGTCGACGGTGGTCGTGAGAGCGGCCATGCCGGATGTGAAGAGATCATCTGGCCCGAGTTCCCGTGCTTCCATGATCGTAAAGCGGCCCACGAGGTAAGGCACCAGTCCGGCGGCCTGCTCGTAATTGCGGATGTAGGTACGCGCCAACTGCGCGTTCATCTTCGCCAGCTCTGCGGGACGCATCGCGCCGTAACGATCGCGCAGTTGTTGTGCGTTGAGGAATTCGCCGGCGGGCGCGACGGTTAGTTGAAACCGTTTCGGCTG
>JACCTI010000389.1 GCA_013812515.1 Chthoniobacterales bacterium | reverse complement strand
AAGCCGCATCTGAAACGGTTTTGGCGCGACAACATCCGGGTCGTCGGGTTCGCGAAAAAACCTGAGGAATACCTCAGCCAGGGAACGATCCACGTTTTCCCGTCGCAGTGCGAAGGGAGCGCGAAGGTCACCTACGAAGCGGCGGCATGTGGGCTTCCCCAGATCACGACGCGCGAAGCGGGCGACGTGGTAACCGATGGAGTGGAAGGAATTGTCATTCCGCCGGCGAATGTCGACGCGCTCGCGGACGCGATCCTGCACATGTACAACCATCCTGAGGTCGTAGGCCGGATGAGCGTCGCGGCGCGTAAACGTGTCGTAGAGAATTTCACCTGGGATCATTTCCGTGCTCGATTGCTCGGCGCTTACGAGCAGGCAATGCAGATGAACGCGTAGGCGCATTCAGGTCTCCAACTCTCCTGCTATTAATCCTAATCCTACTCATATCCAACCGGCGCGAGCAGGATCAAGAGTAAGAGCAGGAGCAGGATGAAAATGAACATCCTGCTGATTCAGCTCAAGCGGATCGGCGATCTCATTCTCACCACGCCAGCGATTGCTGCCGTCCGCGCAAAATTTGCTGACGCTGATATCTCGCTGATTGTCTCGGCCGGCTGCGGTGATCTCCTGCCGGCGATCCCTGCGATCGACCGTGCGTTTATTGCGCGCGGCACGATGAGCGATGCGGCGAGCTGGTTTTCTGTGGCGCGGCATCGCTTCGATTACAGCCTCGATTTCACGCGCAACGATCGATCTGCCTTTATCACGCTCCTCTCTGGCGCGAAGAGGCGAATCACCGCGGACCATCCGCGCCAGCGCGAGAAGATTCGGGCGCTCAGCTACAACACGGTGGTCGATATCCCGATCGGACTCATGCACACGGTCGATTACCATCTCGCGCTCCTCCAGCCGCTGGGCATTCGGGACGCCTCGCCACTCGTTACGCTCAACCTGCCGTCCTCCGCGACAGAGCGCGCCCAGCGGGTTTTACAGGAGGCAGGCATTTCCGGCGACTTCGTTCTTCTTCATCCCGGTTCGGCGCGCGCCGAAAAATTCTGGGAAGCCGATCGCTGGGCTGCGCTGGTTGGCTTCGCCGCGGAACGAGGACTGCCGTGCGTTGTGACCGGAGGCAGTTCGATCTTCGAGCAGGGGCACATCGCCCACGTCAAAGCGCGCGCAAAGCATGCGTTCGTTGATCTCTCCGGTCAGGCGGACCTCCTCACGCTGGGGGCCTTAATTCAGCGGGCTCGTCTCCTCGTCACGGTCGACTCCGCGCCAATGCATTTCGCAGCCGCGACCCAAACGCCGCAGATCGTCCTGTTTGGTCCCACGAATCCGCTCCACTGGCATCCTCGTTTCACCCCGGCGCTTATCCTGCTCGCAGGGGAAGACGCGCCGCTCACCGGATTCTCGCCGAAGCAGAAGCCGGTCGCGATGAACCTCATCTCGACGGAGCAAGTGATCGATGGTATGAAAACGCTGCTTGCCGCCCCGCGGCTCTACCTATGAGCGGACCTAAAGCACCCAAAGTTAAGCGTCCGATTTGGGAGACGATCAAGGCCGGGTCCGGTCCTTACCGGCGACTCTTTCGATACGTCAAGCCATACAAGGTCCGCTTCGGGATTGGTCTGGCTTTTGGCTTCGCCTACGGTGGCATTAGCGGTCTGCTCCCCATCTGCCTCACTCACGTCATGAGCGCGGTCTTCGGCGGCGTCGTCGATACGCGCTCATTGCTGCAACACCCCGATCAATACGACAGTGGCCCGAGAGTCAATTCGCTCGTTTTGTGGTGTCTGGCGATCCCGGCCATCATGATGATCCGCAGCCTCTGTTCCTACCTGAACAGCTACTACATGGCGTGGGTCAGCAATAAGGTCCTGACCGATATCCGGACCCAGCTCTTCCAAAAAATCCTCGGGCACTCCATGGATTTTTTTAACAAAATGCGCTCCGGCTTCCTCATGTCACGCGTCACGAATGACACGCGCATGATGCAGACGGCGCTTTCCAACATCAGCAGCGATGTGTTCAAGCAGCCGATCGCGATTATCACCGGAGTCGGTGTGCTTCTGTACCTCGATTGGAAATTCACGCTCGTCACGCTGGTACTTTTTCCTGCCTGCATCATCCCGATCAGCATCTACGGACGGAAAGCACGCCGCGCTGCCCGGCTCGAGCAGGAAGACATGGGTCAGATGGTTGTGACCATGCAGGAGAGCTTTGCCGGAATTCGCGTCATCAAATCATTCGCGCGCGAAGAGCATCAGGAAAAAATCTTTCGTCATAGCAATCGCCTGCAATTTCAGAACGCAATGCGGATCATCAAGGCGATGGAAGCAGTCGGCCCGATGGTGGAAGCGATCGCCGCGATCGGGATCGGACTCGCGCTGCTTTACGTCTACTATTCGCAACTGAGCGCGGCGCGTTTCTTCGCCTTAAACCTCGGAATCTTTCTGCTCTACGAGCCGATCAAAGCTCTCAGTCGCATTCAAGTCGTGATGGAACGTTCGATCCGAGCGACGACGGAGATCTTCACCATCATCGACTCGAAACCGAGCGTGGTCGATGCGCCGGACGCGATCGAGTTGCCGCAGGCGAGTGGATGGGTCGATCTCGAGAACGTGACATTCCGTTATGCGGGCGGCGTTTCGGATGCAATCAGCGAACTGCGGTTGCGGATCGAGCCGGGCAAAACGTATGCGCTGGTCGGCGCAAGCGGCGCGGGGAAAAGCACGATCCTTTCGCTGCTGCTGCGTCTTTACGATCCGATCTCCGGCAGTATCAGAATTGACGGCTGCGACCTGCGAGAGGTCACGCAGAAGTCTTTGCGGCAGCAGATCGGGCTGGTGACGCAGGAAACGTTTTTGTTTCACGACACCATCTTCAACAACATCCAGTTCGGCCGACTCAGTGCCACGAAGGAAGAAGTTTTCGCTGCGGCGCAGGCAGCCTTTGCGCATGATTTTATCGTGGCGCAGCCGCAAGGCTACGAAACCGTGATCGGCGATAAGGGGTGTTTGCTCTCCGGCGGGCAACAACAGCGTCTCGCTATCGCCCGCGCATTGCTAAAGAATGCTCCCATCCTCCTGCTCGACGAAGCCACCTCCGCGCTCGACTCGGAGTCGGAAAAGCAGATCCAGATTGCCCTCGAAAATCTTTCCGCCGGCCGCACCGTAATCGCGATCGCACACCGGCTCTCGACCATCCTTTCCGCCGATCAGATTGTCGTGATGGAGCAAGGCCGGATCAAAGAGGTCGGCACGCACGCGGAACTCATTGAACAATCGGGTTACTACCGGCGGCTCTACGACATGCAGTTCAATCGCGGGCCGGAAGAGGTGGTGGCGCCAGACGAATCGTATCTGGTGGAAGCGCTCGCGTAGCTCTCTCCGAATCTCTGCGAACACTGTAGCGAGGTTGTATCGCCGCCAACCACCGATTTCCTTTTCGGATAGCCGATCGAGACACACAAGGGTCATGCGGGTTCCTTGAACCCGATTTGCTGCTTGAATTGGCTCTTGGACGGTCGAACCTTTTTCCCGTGCCTACGAAAACGACAGATACGATGGTGCTGGAGGATCCGAAGCGGGAAGCACCTTCACCAAACGCGGCGGTCAAGCCGGCGAATGAGACGCGGACCGGTGCGAAGAACACCGGGGCCAGGCAGTCAATAATCTATCTCGACGGGCAGTTCCTGCCTGATTCGGAGGCGAAAGTCTCCGTGTTCGACCATGGTCTTCTTTACGGTGACGGAATCTTCGAAGGCATCCGCTTTTACAATGGCCGCGTTTTCCGGCTGGAGGAGCACCTGAATCGGTTGTGGGATTCGGCTCGTTCCATTTGCCTTGAGATTCCGATGAGCAAAAAGGAGATGACGGAAGCCCTGCTCGAGACCATCCGGCGGAACGAAATGCAGGACGGGTACATCCGGCAGATAGTGACGCGCGGCGTCGGAAATCTGGGTCTAAACCCGCTGCAGTGTAAGAAGCCAAGCGTGATCGTGATTGTGGCGAAGATCGCGCTCTATCCCGAGGAAGTTTACCGCCATGGACTTACCGTGATCACCTGCGCGACTCGGAGGATGAATGCCGCCGCACTCAACCCGGCCGTGAAGTCGTTGAATTATCTGAACAACGTTATGGCGCGCATCGAAGCCAACCTTGCCGGCGCCGATGAGGCATTGATGCTGAATGATGCTGGCAACGTGGCTGAGTGCACCGCGGACAACGTTTTTATCATCAAGAAGGGCCAGATTTTTACGCCGCCGATTACGGCTGGTGCGCTGCGTGGCATCACTCGGTCCGTCGCGTTCGATGCGGCGATCGAGCTCGGGTACCCGACGAAAGAAGCCGATATCACGCGGCATGATGTGTTCACTGCGGATGAGTGTTTCCTTACTGGAACCGCGGCGGAAGTAATTCCTGTCATCAAGGCGGACGGCCGCTCGATCGGCACAGGCAAGCCGGGGCCGATCACAGCGCGCATCATCGCGCGTTTTCGTGAGCTCACACGGGAGACCGGCACAGCAATTTATTCCTAGAAGCTGGAGAGGCGAGCGGCTGAACGAGCCGCTGGCCTTCACGCGGGGTTGAATGTTTACCGCGTATTGAGGTCTAATTTACCGCAATGTTGTGTGATGTGTGCAAATGCAATGATGCCACGGTTTTCTTGACGCAAATCGTGGAAGGAAAAATGCAGAAGGTAAATCTTTGCGATAGCTGCTCGAAGGAGAAGGGCGTGCAAGATCCGACCGGTTTTGCCTTGGCGGATTTGCTCCTGGGGATCGGTGCCGCCGAAGAAATCGAGAAAGGCGCGCCGACGGAGAAGTGTGTGGTGTGCGGCTTCACGCAGGCAGATTTCAAAAAAACTGGCCGCCTTGGGTGCAGTGCCTGCTATGTCACCTTCTCGGAAGGATTAGGCAGTTTGCTGAAAGCCATGCATAAGGGCACAGAACACGTCGGGAAGCTTCCACAGCGGGCGCATCGCGAGATGGAGCTGAGCGACCGGATGCGTTCGTTGAGCGAAAACCTGCGGAAGGCGGTCGCGGAGGAGAATTACGAGAGCGCCGCGTCGTTGCGCGATCAAATCAGGCAGTTGGAAGGGGAGCTTTCCAGTTAAATGAAATTCTCCAACGTCATGGCTACTGGTGGCGAGTGGCTGCGCGGCGAAGGACCACATCATCAGGTCGTGGTCAGCAGTCGCGTCCGGCTCGCCCGGAACTTGCGCACGCGTCCATTCCCAGGCTGGGCGAGAAAGGCGGAGCGCACGCAAATTCTGGAGCAGATCAAGCCCCGCGTCGAAGAGCTGCCCGAGATGCAGGAGTCCTTCTCCGAGCTCTTGCAGGACCTTTCGGCACTCGAGAAGCAGGTCCTCGTCGAGCGCCATCTCATCAGCCGGGAGCACGCGGCAAAAAGCGTCGGCAGTGCCGTGGTTATGAACCGGCGCCAGACTCTCAGCATTATGGTGAACGAGGAGGATCACCTGCGCATGCAGTCGATGCGCTCCGGCTTGCAGCTCAAAAGCGCCTTTAAGCTCGTCGATAAAATCGACAGCACACTCGAGGCGAAGCTCGATTTCGCCTACGACGCTAAGCTCGGTTATCTCACAGCCTGCCCAACGAACGTCGGCACAGGCATGCGCGCTTCAGCAATGTTGCATCTGCCCGGCCTCGTCCTCAGCGAGATGATCAACCAGGTGATTCAGGCTGTGAACAAAATCGGCCTCGCGGTGCGGGGACTCTACGGCGAAGGCACCGAAGCGATGGGGAATCTTTTTCAAATCTCCAATCAGACGACGCTCGGCGAGAAGGAAGACGAAATTATCGCCCGGTTGACCAAGGTGATCGAGACAATCATCGAAAAGGAACACGATGCCCGGCAGGTGTTGATTCAGAAAAAATCGAATACGCTCTGGGATCAGATCGGTCGCGCTTACGGCGTGCTGACTTTCGCGCATGCCATGACCTCGAAAGAAGCCCTCAATCTTCTCTCCATCATCAAGCTGGGGGTGGATCTCGGCGCGTTTCCCGAAGATCGACGACTCCCAATCGACGAGCTGTTCATCGATACACAACCGGCCCACCTGCAAAAGAGTTCGCAGCAGAAACTGAACGCGGAAGAACGCGACGAGTTACGGGCCCAAATCATCCGCGACCGTTTGCGGGTGTTCCCCAGACCTGATATCAGTAAAGTGGCGCGGGAGTCGGGGAACGGTGCGACTTCGGAGCCTCCAAATAATGAATAATTTTACTCCGCGAGCCCAGCAGGTTTTGGCGCTCGCACGCAAGGAAGCAGACCGCTTCAATCACAACTA
>JACCTI010000385.1 GCA_013812515.1 Chthoniobacterales bacterium | reverse complement strand
GCTCGTTAGACCCCGGTGCCTTGCCGAATGCTTCGACCAATGGCTGGGTCTCGGATTTTGCCGAGTTGGTCAAGGCACAACTCACCCTTCTTGTGCTCGTCACGACCGCAGTCGGATTTTACATGGGCGCCCCGCCTCGCTTCGCTCCGTTGGCTTTGTTCCATGCGGTCTTCGGAACCGCGTTAGCCGCTGGCGGCGCAGCCGCACTAAATCAATGGTGGGAGTGCCGGCTCGACGCACTCATGTCTCGCACGAAGTCGCGTCCGATTCCCGGAGGGAGAATGTCGCCCGCTCTCGCCTTGTCTCTTGGCGGATTCCTTAGTCTTGCCGGCGTCATTTATCTGGCGCGCGCGTGCAACTCCCTTTCGGCGACTCTCGCCGCAGTCACCGTTCTCCTCTACGTGCTCGGCTACACTCCGCTCAAGCGAATCAGCACGACAAACACACTGATCGGCGCCATCCCGGGAGCGATCCCTCCCCTGATCGGCTGGGCGGCTGTTAGAGGCGAGCTCGGGCCGGGCGCGTGGAGTCTTTTCATCATTATGTTCTTCTGGCAGATGCCGCACTTCTTTGCCCTCGCGTGGAAGTATCGCGCAGATTATAAGCGTGCCGGTTTTCGCATGATCTCGAGTGACGACGAATCGGGCGCGCGCAGTTCCAGTCAAAGTGTTCTCTTCTGCATGCTGCTCCTGATCGTGAGCGGATTCCCCTTCTACGTTCACCTAACGAGTGCCGCTTACTTATTCTGCGCAGTTGCGCTTGGCAGCGGTTTTATCGTCATGGCTATGCGGTTCCACCGGGAGAAGACGCCGAAATCGGCGCAGGATCTTTTCCTGACCTCGATCATCTATCTGCCGCTCCTCATGGCGGTGCTCGTTTTCACAAAGGTATGACGACGGCTGGCACACTCGCCCGCAACAAACGCACGATATCGGTCGCTGCGATCGCCTGGTATGCCACGCTCATCCTCATTCCAGTTGCGACAGCTGCGTCGCTCTTCTGGCTGCGCCACGCCCAAGTGCAACAGGCGTCGCGCCGCGCGATTCCGCAGTACGGGACCGTCCCCGAGTTTCGCCTAACGAATCAAGACGGTCAGCCGTTTGGTTCCTCGGACTTGCGAGGGAAAATTTGGATTGCTGATTTCATCTTCACTTCCTGCCCGGGACCCTGCCCGCTGATCAGCAGTCGCATGGCGGAGATGCAGCGCCCCCTGGAAAAATCGGACGTGCATCTGGTTTCGTTTAGCGTGGATCCCGAGACCGACACACCGGAGGTTCTGCGCGATTACGCGGAACGCCTGCATGTCCAGCCGGGGCGATGGGATTTTTTGACCGGCGCCGTGGAGGCGATTTACGGGTTGACGCGCGATGGCTTCAAACTCGCAGTCTCGGATGGAGCCGATGAACTGGGGCAGCCGGTGCATAGCACCCGTGCGGTGCTGGTCGATCGTCGCGGCATCATTCGCGGCTACTACGACATGACGGCGGCGGACGGCGTGACGACATTACTCGCAGACACGAGTCACTTGCTGCGCGAACAGCCACAATAACGCCTGAGCCTACTCTTCCGCCTCCGGGCGAACGGGATTGCGTCCTTCATCGGAGACGAGGCGCAGATAATCGCGGTATTCGCCTTTCGGCAGACGGTTAATCAGGCGTTCTAATTGCGGCTCATCAATGAAGCCCACTCGGAACGCGACTTCTTCGAGACAGGCGATCTTCAGACCCTGCCGCTGCTCGATCGTCGCAATGTAATTGCCGGCCTCGAGCAAGCTGCTTTGAGTGCCGGTATCAAGCCAGGCCATTCCGCGCGTCAGGAGCTTTACCTGCAGTTCGTTGCGTTCCAGGTAGAGGCAATTCAGCTCCGTGATCTCCAACTCACCGCGGGCCGACGGTTTAAGGCTACGGCAAAATTCGACCACACGTTCGTCATAGACGTAAAGGCCTGGCACTGCGAAGTGGCTCTTCGGAACTTGCGGCTTCTCTTCCAAGCTGACAGCGCGGCCATCGGGGCCGAACTCGACGACGCCGTAACGTTGCGGATCGCGCACTTGATAGCCGAAAATGGAGGCTCCGTATTTCACCGCGAGAGCCGCGCGGTAGAAGTCGAGTTTCCCGTAGAAAATATTGTCGCCGAGGATGAGCGACGCGCCCGATTCGCCGAGGAAATCCGCGCCGATCAGAAATGCTTGCGCGATGCCTTCCGGCTTGGGCTGCTCAGCGTATTCGATCCGAACGCCAAGGTGTGACCCGTCGCCGAGATAATCCTTCAGCATCGGCAGATCTTTCGGCGTCGAGATGATCAGAATCTCGCGCAGGCCGCCGAGCATGAGCGTGGCAAGCGGATAACAGATCATCGGCTTGTCGTAAATCGGCAGGAGCTGCTTGCAGACAATCTGCGTCAGCGGGTAGAGGCGAGTGCCTGCGCCGCCAGCGAGAAGGATCCCTTTCTTGTGCATCGATTACGCTGCGCCGAGAGCGCAACGCACATTCCTGCCCGAAAACCCAGCCCGGTCAATGCGCCGCATGTGTCTTCGTAAACCGGCTCAAGAGAGGCTCGATCGTCTTTTCGATCGTGAAGTGTGTTTCGATTCTTCGCCGGCCATTTCGTCCGAAGTCTTTCCGCAAGGCCGCATCCTCAATCAATCGCCTCAACGCGCCAGCGAGCGCGCGCGGGTCTTCTCGTGGGACGAGGAATCCCGTTTCGTCCTGCGCCACCAGTTCCGGAATGCCGGCGACGGTACTAGAAACGACTGCTTTGCCGCTCGTCATGGCTTCGGCAATCACGGTGGGAAACACGTCGCTCGCGCCGCGCTCATCGACTGTCGCCGCGAGGACGAAGAGGTCGCATCCTGCCAGAGAAGCAAGCACGTAGCTCTGTGGCCGTTCACCCGAAAGGCGGACGTGATTCGCGAGGTCGTGCTGCGCAATCTGCGTCTCAAGAGCACCGCGGAGTGGACCGTCCCCGATGATTTCACACGCAAACTCCAAGCCATTCCGGCGGAGCTCAGAGCAGGCGTCGATCAAAACGTTGCAACCCTTAAATGCGACAAGTCGTCCGACGCTCAGCAAACGGACGGGTCCCGGAGAGCGGAGGCTCTCCATAGCGCGATCGAATTTCTTCAGATCCATGCCGTTGTAGATCCGGAAGATTTTCTCGGCGGATGCGGGGCAACGTGCTGCCAGTAAGCCGCGGCTGTAATCAGTCTCTGCGCCGACAAACTCCGCTCCGGCGCAGATCTCGCGGAGCAGTTCGTCGTTTCCGAGATCTACCATGAAGTCTTGTCCGTGGGCGGTAACGCTGAATGGAATCCCGCTGATCGCCTTCACAAAAAGTGCGGTATGCGCGGCGCGATTTGTGAAGTGGACGTGGAAATGTCGAATTCGTTCCCGCTCGAAGAGCTCGACGAAGAAAAGCGCGTTCCGCGCGCGCAAGGCCGCTTTATATTCCGGACCGTAATTCCCCTCGTGCTGTGCGATCAGCGCCTCGGGCCAGCGGCCTTTTCGCTTCGCCTTTTCCGCGAGTGCCTCCATCGCAGGTTTTTCCGGAGCGTAGTGAACAGCAGCGCGCAAGTGCGCCAAGTACTCGTGCCGAAGCGGCGTCTTCGGTGGGTACATGGAGGCGATCGAAAGTTCGAGCCCGCGCCGCTCCAGCTCGAGCATCTCCGTGTCGCAGAAAGTCTGCGAGAGCACCGGATAACGTGAGTAGAGATAGCCGAGTCGCATCACGCTCCTGCGCATGGTGGCGGCGCGCTCCGCAAATAGCAATGAATCGACGCCGCCGTCGAGTCATTTGTCAGGCCGAGGCTACGAGAACTGGACGTCTTTGCCCGGGTCCATTTCGAAGTCCAAGGCCAGCGTCTCAGCGACATTCGGCTTGATGACTTCCTCGACGAACTTCACGTAAACGGGATCATCACAATAGATGTCATATTTGTCCATCGACTCGAAATCGATCGCGATGAAGAAGGGCCAGGGCATTCCGGCATCGATCCGTTTCCCGCACTTGATGCTGAGCACCTCCGGAATTTTTAGGAGCTGCATCCGCGCCTTCATCATCATCTCTTCCACCCGCGCCGGCGTGACGTCCGGTTTCAGCTTGAAGAGCGCGACGTGGTGAACCATGGGCGGTAAGGATTAGCGTTGGAGATCGACGGCGCAAGCCGGAAAGGCCGCAGAACAGAGAGAGGAAAGGGCGAAGTGCGGCGGCCTACTTTTTCCACTCGAGCGCGCCTTTTTTCAGCGCGTAGACGTAGCCGACCATGAGGATGGAGACGAAACTCAGCATGCTCCAAAGAATGGTTTTGCTCTGCACGACCGACTCCTTGTAAACAACCGCCCACGGATACATAAACACGATCTCGAGATCGAAGAGGATGAACAGCATCGCAACCAGGTAGAATTTGACACTGAAGCGCGGCTGCGCTTCGCCCTGCGGCAGCATCCCGCATTCGTAGGCGGAATCTTTGATTCGGCTACGCTTCCCGGCTTTGCCGAGCAGCACGCTAACGAGGAGAGCCGAAACAGCGAATCCAACCGCGACCACGATGTGGAGCAGGATGGGCAGGTAATCGCGAATCATGCAGAGACCGTCCCTTGGACGGGAAGCTTACTTTGCCGCCGCTACGGCAGGCTTCGCCGCCCCGCCGGGAATGTGTCCGTTCTGAGGTGCGATCGCCTGAGCCAGCGCCGCCGGCAGGCCCTTGTATTTCTTGCCGGTTTTCTTCACCGCACCGCGCGAGACAAGGTTCTGAAGCTTTTCATACGCTCGCAGGCGCAGCATTTCCTCGCCACCACTGGCCGCATTCCGGGCCCGCAGATTTTCGTGGACGATCTCGAAGAGTTGCTTGAACTCGAAGGAAGCGCGACGTGAGAGCACGGCAACCAGTTCCTCAGTCACGAGGTCAGGAACTCTACGGGAAAATGCGTTTTTCTTCAGGATGGCCATAGGGCGCAGACGATAACATATCTTAGAAACTTGACAGCAGTTTTCTCCGGGAAATCCCCGCAAATTCAGCCGCTCCGCATGACGTCGATGTGACTAACCAGCACGGCTACCGCGCCTCGTCAGGTGTCGGGCTGGGTGGCACCGGAGGTGCCGCAGGCGCAGGACTACGCCCCGGCTGAAGATTCCTGGCTGGTGGCGAGCGAAACAAGGTAGAACTCGCGCCGGTTGCCACGCCGATTCCGATCACGGCCGGGTAGAGCGAAATCGGCCCAGCCGATTCCGTCATGTACCCGTCGGTGTCGTAGCTCTGCGAAACAACCACTGAACCAAGGTGCTTAGTGATCACCTCCGCGTTCGGGAGCTTGGAAAGATCCACCGTTTCTCCGATCCGGGGCATGAACGCCGCCGCCATCACAAGCATCGGCCGGACCGCCGCGTCCAGGCGGGTGTAGAGCAACGGCATGTCGAGATAGGTGAACGCATGTTTCGGCGGCGCCACCAGGCGCGCCGCTCCTTTGTAAGTATTCGACTCGGCCAAAGCTGAATGGCCAGCCGTACTGCGACGGACGGCGTCTTCGGCCGCGGCGGGATCCTGTCCGAGAAGGAGCAGGCGATCGGAGAGCGCCAGAGTCGGCGCCACGGGCACCATCGGGCTAACAGGCGGGCGCGAGAAATATGTCACGCTATCCTTTTCCGATCGCGTCCAGGTTTCGTCCTCCCTCGTCGCTGCCGTCAGGGCCCTAATTATCGTTTTCGCCTTCGCCAAATCCTTGACCGGCAGGCTGACCGAGAATGCAGGCAGACGTGCGTTCTCGGCCCAATTTCCAATGATCCCAAACTCTGGGCCGAATGCGCTGTTCCAGTCCTGCATCGTCACTCCCGTTGAAGCCAAGGCTGCGATCGCTCGGTGGAACATGGCGGGCAGGCCGGTTCTTTCAGCCGGAGACGTGGCGGCGGCCGCAGGTAGCTCGCTGGGCAGCTTCAGGAAACCCGCGCTGTAGAGAAACGAGTCAGATGTGGCGAGCGAAAGCGAACTGCGCGTGAGATCGCCCACGTCCTGACGCTTGGGCATCGCGAGAAACAGGACGTCACGGAACCGCCCGTTATCGATGCTCGAGGCCGCGGCCACGCTTCGCACCTGCCGAAGCATGCCGAGCTGTTCGCCTGCTGAGGCGGAGTTTGGCACTGCCTTTGACAGACGATCGAGGTAGCGATCCACTCGCGCGTAGGCAAAGGCGGCGTAGTTGAGCGGCATGTGCTGGAACGCAGCGGTGAAGCTTTCTTCTTGCGCCAGCGTGCTCCCCGGATCTTTCACGCGCTCGTCTGCACGGTCCAGCAATGCCTGGAGCGCAGCCACATCGTTGGCCGCGAAGAACCAATGGCCGTCGTAAGCGGTAGCCACCGTGACCGCGTCTTGTCTCATCAAGTCGATCGAGTGCTGTTGATACGGTATAGTCTCGCCCTGCGCACTGGGCGCATTCTGCTGCATGCGCGTGCGCCACTTTCCGATCACCTTCTCCGCCTCCTCCGCGCTTCCTTTGAAACGAAATCCGCCGAGCATCTTCAGGTGGTTGTTTTCCCATGAAGTGATCGCCAGGAACGCATCCTTCATCTCGAGCGGCTCGAGTTCTTCCAGCGGATCGCGCGAGGTGCCGGCTGCTGAATATTTCGAGAGAGGCCGCTGCAGGAACTCCTGCAACGCCGGTTCCCGCCAGAGTTTGTAGATCTCGGTCTTGTGCCACTTCGCTCGGCTGCCGTTCAGGTCGGGCAAGTGGATGAACGCGACCGTGTCGCCCGGCAGGAGTGAAGTCACCGCGGAGCTGGAGGGCTTCGCCAGCTTGCCGCGCATCACGAACCAAACTGCGAAAGCCGCCACTGCGCCCGCCAGCAGGAGCAGGGTAAATCGTCTCATCGTTCCGCCATTCTAACCCCCGCCGCGCAGCCGCCAAGCACGGACGGACATGCAGCCGAATCGCGTAGCAACCGCGTGAGCGTGCGAACGGAACAGCGGTTGTGCTCCCGGAGCAGAATCAGGCGCGTGGATGAAATTTGCGATGCACCGCTTTTAGCCGCTGCTGATCGACGTGCGTGTAGACCTGCGTGGTCGAAATATCGGCGTGTCCGAGCATTTCCTGAATGATGCGAAGGTCAGCGCCATTGCCGAGCAGGTGTGTCGCGAAGCTGTGCCTCAGCAGGTGAGGATAGATATTCGCCTCGAGTCCTGATTGCTTCGCGCGCTCCTTCACGATCTGCCACAGGCGAACGGTCGTTAACTTTGTCCCGCGCGTGGAGAGGAATATCTCACTGCCGGTCCGCGGCTTCACGAGCTTAGGGCGCTCCGCAGAAACGTAGGCGGCGAGCGCGGCACAGGCTTTCGCGCCCACCGGCACGAGCCGCATCTTGTTGCCTTTTCCGGTCACGCGCAGGATGCGCTCCTCCGGATTAAAGTTCTCCAGCCGGGCATTTGCCAACTCCGAGATGCGCAATCCGCTCGCATAAAGAAGCTCCATGATGGCGCGGTCGCGCAAGCCACGCGGATGCGTTGTATTGATGCTTTCGATCAATTGCTCAACCTGAATTTCGTTCAGCGTTTCCGGGAGGTAGCGTTCGATGCGCGGTAACGCGAGGGTCTCCGCGGGATCGCGGTCAATGCGTCCCTTCGTCAAAAGAAAGCGGAAGAAGATCTTCAATGCTACGACGACGAGCTTGATGGAAGACGCTGCCAAGCCGCGGCGTTTCTGCCCGCCCAGATATTCGCTGAGTAGTGGCAGCGTCACGTCGCGTGCCGTCGTGATTTTACGCGCACGCGAACACCACTCCGCGAATTCCGCAAGCGAGCGGCGCGTGGAGAGCTGGTAATTGTCGGAGAGACCCCGCTCGGTCGCGAGAAAACGAATGAAAGAGTCTATTTCCTGCTCCACCGCGGGCAGGCTCAGCGAAAAGGCGCTCCCGTGCAATTATCGTCCCGCTGCGCAGTTCGAACGTGCGCGCTCCGCTCATCGTCCAACCGCACGTGCATTCTTGTTCGGTCCCGCGTCATTGAAGATTGAGAAGCTCTCGGCCTCTTTGAGAGACGATTGATATCCAGAGGGGTTTATACGAAAATTAACTACATGATGAGTCTTGATCTCAACACGCTGCTGAATGATTGGCCGCACGAAACCGGTGCGATCAAGGTGCGCAAAATTCTGGGACTCGACGGCCGCGAGAAGCTCCAGCTCCGCATCGATCTCGGCCTGCTCCAGATGGAAATGACAGGGCGCCCGGATGGTCATCGGCCGCACAACTGTGAGTCGCTCTTGCAATACCACCAGCGGCGCGCGGCTCGCGCCGAAGCGCGCGGGGACAGCTACGAGCTTTCTGCCGAGCAATGCAGCGAACTGCAGCAGGAAGGCATCCAGTATTACCACCGTTACCTGAGTCTCTTTCAGATCAACGATTTCCCCGCCGTCATCCGTGACACGCAACGGAACCTCGATCTTTTCGAATTTGTCGCCGAGCACACCGATCGCGACGAGCTGGCGTGGAGCTTTCAGCAATTTCGTCCTTACGTGCTCATGATGAACACACGCGCGAAAGCATCCATCCTGCTTAGCGACGGAAAGTTCGGCGAAGCAATGCGGGAGATCGAGCGGGGCCGGGACGCCATCCAGGACTTTTTTCAGCAATCCAGTTTTCCGGAGCTCGCGCAAAAAAGCTCCGAGCTCGCGTTTCTGGAGGAATGGCTCGAAGAAGTCAGCTCGAAGCGGCCGCTCTCGAAGCTCGAGATCATGCAGCGCGAAATGGAAGTCGCAATCGCGAGTGAGCTCTACGAGCGCGCCGCCGAGTTGCGCGATGCCATCAAGCTGCTGAAGACGTCGAAGACAAACGTGTGAGAAGGTAGGGAGGCGCTCTGGCCTATCATTACCAGTCGCGCAAGCTACCGGCCGGGACCGACCCTACCGAAATTGATAGCGAAAAATCTCCGCTAATCGGCGTGATTCGCGGATAAATAATTTTCGTGAGCACTTCAAATCCGAGCTTTATCGAGCGCAAAGAGCGTTTTGCCCGCAAGATGAGCGGCAAAGCGAAACCGGCCGTTCGCTCCGACGAGCGACTGCCGCCGGGACAACATCTCACACCGGGCTTTCCGGTGCTCGACCTCGGCATTCGTCCTGAGATCATCCTTGCGGATTGGCGCCTGGAAGTGGGTGGCTTGGTGGAAACGCCGACGACCTTTACCTGGGATAAGTTGAATGCTCTGCCACGATTTGAAGACGTCAGCGATTTTCACTGCGTCACTACCTGGAGCAAGTTCGACGTCCGGTGGACCGGGGTTGCGTTCTTCACTCTGGCCGACCTCGTGAAGCCGCGGGCCGAAGCGAAGTACGTTCTCTTCGCCAGCTATGACGGCTACACCACGAACGTGCGGATGGATGATGTACTGGACGACGATGTTCTGATTGCCACACATTACGACGGCAAACCGCTCACTCGAGAGCACGGCGGGCCAGCGCGCGTTATTATCCCGAAGCTCTACGCTTGGAAGGGGGCGAAGTTTGTCCGCTCAATTGAATTTTCTGAGAGTGATAAACTCGGCTTCTGGGAAGTCCGCGGCTACAGCAACACGGCTGATCCCTGGACGGAAGACCGATTTGCGTAGCCGGCTCCCCGCAGCCACGCCGGGGCGTGTTTGAATGGCGGTCAGACTCCGCGCTTGGTCGTGCCTGCCATTTCTTGCTCATCGCAGCAGCTCACGATCGGGGCGGGAATGTGATATCACAATACGGCGACATGACGGTCATCGACGTCACGATCATTGCCGCGCTCGCGGCCGGTTCATTTGCGGCAACGAAGGAACTCGCCCGCCGGATCGGTGAGGTAGAGTTCAACGCGCTCTATCAACAAGGCAACGGCAGTCACATTTTCATTAACTCGGTCGATGAGGCACGATCTTTTTACCGTCTTTTGGTCGCCGCACGACCGTCGGTTTGGTGGGATTCTCTTCGTCAACTAGGAGGCAGAGTGTTTGCACTTTGCTGAAGAACCTTTCGCGCGACCGGGCACGGCTTCTCCTTCGATGCCTCCGATGTGACCGCCACGCCGATTTTTGCCGAGTAGCCGCATCGTCGTGAAGCAGTTTGTCGACGAGTTGTAGCCGGGGGCGTTGACCCCGGCGGCGCGAAACTTGATCGAGACCTGATTAGCAAATAGCCGGGTTCAACGCCCCCGGCTACAACTTCATCGCGAGCCGAACGTTCGGCAGATGCTCTACCCGAGAAACTCGCGTGCGATCAGGGTCGCGTTGTGTCCGCCGAAGCCGAAGGAATTGTTCATGACCACGCGAACCTTCTTCTCCTTCGCGACGAGCGGCGTGTAATCGAGATCGCACTCTTCGTCGGGATTTTCCAGGTTTGTCGTCGGAGGAATGACGGAATCGCGCATCGCGAGCGCGCACGCCGCCATCTCGACCGCGCCCGCTCCCCCTAACAAGTGGCCCGTCATCGATTTCGTAGAACTGACGGAAACTTTGTGCGCGTGCTCGCCCAGGACAGCTTTGATCGCGCGCGTTTCCGCGACGTCGCCAAGACCGGTCGAAGTCGCGTGCGCGTTCACATAATCGATTTCGTCCGCATTCGTTTTGGCGTGCTCCAGCGCTATACGCATGGCACGGGCCGCGCCCCCGCCATCGGGCGGAGGAGCAGTCATGTGATAAGCGTCTGCGGTTAGTCCGTAGCCGGTCAGCTCGCAGTAGATCTTTGCGCCGCGTGCCTTCGCGTGTTCGAGCTCTTCCACCACCACAACTCCGGCGCCTTCGCTCATCACAAACCCGTCGCGATCCTTATCCCAGGGGCGCGACGCGCGTTGCGGATCGTCGTTGCGCAAGCTGAGCGCTTTCATGGAGGCGAACGCACTGAGACCAATCGGGATCATGGAAGCTTCAGATCCGCCGGCGAGGAAAATGTCGGCGTCCCCAAATTTGATCATGCGCCACGACTCACCAATGGAGTTGTTCGACGTGGCGCACGCGGTGACGATGCAAAAGTTCGGGCCTTCCAATCCGTATTCCATCGAGATCAGACCGCTGGCCATGTTGCTGATCAGCATCGGAATTGTGAAAGGCGAGAGGCGCGTCGGGCCTTTGAAGAGCAGGTTGCTGTGTTGATCTTCGAGCGTCTTCAACCCGCCGATGCCGCTGCTGACGATAACGCCGAAACGCTCGAGGTTCGTCCGGCCGAGATCGATCCCGCTGTCCTCTTTCGCCATCTTCGCCGCCGCCATCGAAAGCTGCGCAAAACGGTCGGTGCGGCGTGCGTCCTTCGGATTATGGAAGAAATCCTTCGGCTCGAAATTCCGGACCTGGCCGCCGATCTTGCAGTCGAAGCCCGTCGTATCAAACGCATCGACGACGCCAATACCGCTGACGCCGTTCTTCAGATTTTCCCAGAACGCCGCAACGTCGTTACCCACCGGAGTGACGACACCCAGACCAGTGATGACGACGCGGCGACTGTGCATAGTGAATAGTGACTAGTGAATGGGTGGACCGGGCCGCGCAACTTTTACTTATGACCGATTACCACCTGCTATTTTCCTGTCTCAGCGCGTTTTCCCGCGGTTTTCCATGAGCAGTGTGAATGATGACTGATGAGCGGTGATCAAATGAGAGAATGCGGACAATTTCCACCATGCACGACTCACTATTCACTTCTTTCTAGCGCGTGCCCATCCCGACGCTTTGCACCGTCTGGAAGAGCTTGCCTTCTGTTTTGATCGACGGCGCAATAATGATCTCGGTTTGTTGAAAGTCGGAAATGTTGCGCGCCCCCACGTTCCCCATGCAGGTGGTAATCGCGCCAACCAGATTCTGGCTGCCGTCATCGACTTCTGCCGGGCCAAACAGGATCTGCTTTAAGGAACCGGTCGCGCCGACTTTGATCCGCGTGCCGCGGGGAAGATTGGCATGTGGCGTGGCCATGCCCCAGTGATAACCCTGACCCGGCGCCTCAAACGCCCTGGCGAAGGCGCTTCCGACCATGACGGCATCGGCGCCACAGGCGAGAGCTTTGCAGACGTCCCCGCCTTTGCTCATGCCGCCGTCGGTGATGATCGGCACATAGCGTGAGGTTTTCTTGAAGTAAGCGTCGCGGGCCGCGGCGCAATCGACGGTGGCGGTCACCTGCGGAACGCCCAGACCGAGCACGCCGCGGGAAGTGCAAGCCGCACCCGGCCCAACCCCGATCAGCACGGCAGCGGGTCCGCATTCCATGATGGCGAGCGTCACATCGTAGCCGACGGTGTTACCCACGATGACGGGGATGCTCATCTCGCGACAGAAATTCGCCAGATCGAGCGATTTGTACTCGGTCGAGATGTGTTCGACGGTCGAGACCGTGCTTTGCACGACGAAAACATCTGCGCCAGCTTCTTGTGCGATCCTGCCGAACTGCTCCGCGCGTTGCGGGATGGAGCTGACAGCGGCGATCGCGCCATTGTCCTTCATCTCGCGGATGCGCGCGGCAATCAGATCTTCCTGGACGGGCTCCTGGTAGATTTTTTGCAGCAAACCGGTGATCTCAGACTTGTCGGTTTCAACGACTTTCTGGAGGACCTCCCGCGGGTTCTTGTAGCGCGTCTGGACCCCTTCCAAATTCAAAACTGCGAGACCGCCGAGTTTGCTCATCGCGGTCGCGAAACGCACATCGACTACGCCATCCATCGCGCTGGCCAGGATAGGAATCTTCAGCTCGATCGGCTCCGCATCGCGACGCGGCAAACAGAAACGGGTGTCGACCTCGTTCGGGTTAATTGTGACTCGTCCCGGCACGAGCGCGATTTCGTCGAACCCGTAGGTCACGCGCGCCTTTCGATTGCGGCCAATCCACATTCCCATATCAAATTTGCTCCGGTTTGAATCGTTCGTTCAAGCTCCCGCAACGTGGGCACCGCGGAAGCAAAGCGGACGTTCGATCTTCCCACTCGAAGGCGCAGATCACACAGCGCAATCGGTAACGTAACGCGCGGCGTTCACGCCGTCGACGGTTCCACTCCCCGACTATCCAGAGGAGGAAAACTGCCGCAAGGAAAACCAGCAGATAGATCGTGACCAGCGCCGTCAGGCTGACGCGAATCACGGCGCGGGAGAGTCAGCGGACGTCGCGATTGGCGGAACAAGGTCGTTGCCCCACTCGAAGGTCGCTGTAGTCCAAACGAAGGCATCGCCGTCCTGTGTTTGACGATTTTCGAGCGGCGAAAACCGGCAGAGCAGAACAACCCTGCGCCCTTCTTGGTCCAGCGTGAGATCGCCGGATGAATGTTGCAGAAAGCAGTAACGCACGTCGCCCCGCGAATCGATGCCGACACGATAACTCGCGGCTTGCGGAGGTTCTTTGCTCAAGGTGGTGAAGTGGAATGTGGACGCTGGTGAAGTCCCGAGAGGTTGCAAGTCGTCTGAAAACCTCAGCTCTGTCGGCGTCGTGGTGGTTGGCGTCTGGCCTGCCCGGCGCGTGAGTCGAACGGGTCCAGGTGGTTGCGAACTGGGCACGCGCAAGTCAGGCTGGTACGCTGGCGGCTCCCGCAGTCCCGGTTTCCTGCTCTCGTACGAAGGGACATGCTCCGACGCGGGCGGTGAAAAGCTCGCTTCTGCCGGACGCTGCGTCGTCGAGGAAAGCGCCGGGTCTTCCGCATCGATCCATTGCAAAAGGGTACGTCCTTCCCCGGATGACGGCGTGATGATGTTCACTCGTGCCGGCGGCGGGATGAGGGCAACCGCCGGCGGGTAGACGATCTGAAAAACGTAAAAGCAGAAGAGGTGAAGAACGGCTGACGCCGAGACGAAGCTGATGAACGGAATCTTCCGCGCACGCGGTGGACTCCAATCGAAAAGCGTTGTGAACTCCGGTTGCGCTGCCAGAGGGCGCATCATCGCAGCGGAGCGCTCGCCAGGGACACGGACGTGATGCCATGTTCAAGCGTCGCGTTTGTCACCGCCATGACGAGATCATACGGCGTCTGCCGATCCGCTTTAATGATGACGGGCCGACCTTCGTTCTTCGCCGCCTCGAGGAGCGGTCCGAGTTGCTCCAGCGCTACTTTTTCGTCACGGAAGTAAACCGCGGGCGCGGCGCCGCCGGTGATGCTGATGATCTCCGGATTCACCTGGGCTCCGAGCGTGAAACGCGAAAGCGGAAGTGAGACAGAGATGCCGGGCTGCAGAATGAAATTCGAGCTGAGCAGCAGGAAAAAGATCAGGAGAAAGACGACGTCGATCATCGAGACCACTCCGATCCAGCCGAAGTGATATTCCTTCGTGCGGGTGATTTTCATCCGCCGAACTCAGGATTGGCGATCAGCGCGCCGCTCGCGCTCGGCGACTGCGGGAGGCGGTGGCTGAAAGGTGATGATGTCGCCGGCCGCGGTGCGATCGCTCAGCATGTGGACCACTTCGATTCCGGCGCGTTCCATCTCGTGCATAAGCGTATTCACGCGCGACGAAAGATAGCTGTAGGCAACGAAGGTCGGCGTTGCCACGACGAGTCCGGCGGCCGTGGTCAAAAGGCTTTTGTAAATGCCGTTCGAGAGCTCCGTCACAGTAGCGTAACCGCCGTTGGATGAAATCGTGCCGAAGGCTTCGATCATACCCGCGACCGTCCCGAGAAGTCCAAGCAGCGGCGTGAGAAACGCGATTGTCGCGAGCACGCCGAGCAAACGCTCCAGCTTTGGGACTTCCAGTTGACCCGCTTCCTGAACAATCTCGCGCAGCTCGGACCGCGGCGAATCATGCCGGATAATCGCGGCGTGAATCACGCGGGCGATAGGCCCGGGCGTGCCGGCGGACTCGTGCAAAGCTTCAGCGAACTTGCGGCGGCTGATCAGGTTCGAGAGTCCCTGGAGGAATTCGCCAACGTGAATCGTGGCGCGGTGGAAGTAGAGAAGCCGCTCCGCGAAAACAGCGGTGGAAACAATGCTGCAAACCAGAATGGGCCACATGAGCAGACCACCCTTCTGGATGTAATCGATCATGCCGAACCTTCTTAGCCGCCTTTGTGCTGGGTAGCAAGCGAACGCCTCGCCAGACCTCCAACGATGGAGGAGTTGGCTAACATCGCGCCTTACTTCTTCGGCGGAGCAGCAGTCACGCCCGCCCCGCGCGGTGTGGTTTGGCCGAGGAACTTTCCGGCACCGTCGTAAACCGAATAACCGTTCTGCTTGTCGCTCCCGTCGTAACTATAGACGAGCTTAAGCTTCACCACGCCATCTTTCGTGAGCTGTGTCTCCTCGAGAAGCTGCCCATTCGGACCATACTTGTAAACTGTCTTAAAACGGAGCTGACCGTCCGGTCCGAAAACATTGCCGGTGGAAAACCGGCCGGCGTCGTCGAGCTGGTATTTGATTGTTTCGAGTGTCTTGCCGGCCGCGTTCGTAGTTGTGGCTAGCGCTTTCTTGTTGGCTGGGTCCATCTCGTAGGCAGTGCGCGAGCCATCCTCATGCCGCGAAACCGTGACCCGCACTGCGTCGGAGGCGGCGGGCGATTGCAGCTGCGCGCGGGCCAGACCGGCGTTGAAAAAGCAGAGAACAACCGCGGGGATCCGCCAGTTCATATTCAGCACGTTAACAGGCGAAAAATTCCATGCTTGTGACCTTGCCGGTCGGTTGGACTGAACTGGGATGCCATCCTGGTTACGGGGAAGGCTTGGATTCAGTTTACCTCGCAGAACGCGAAATGAGCTTCGAGTTTTGTGCTCGCAAGAGGCTCGGGATGAAATTGAGCGGCAAGACGTGCGTCTTTGCTCGTTTCACGATCTGAAGCTTCAGGAAGATTTCTGAACAGATTCATCGCCTCCCGGCAACGGACGCGACCTGCGTTGCGGAAGTTTTCTCACCCGGCGATCGTTGTCGCGCCTCCAGGCAATCGCCGGAGGCGCGCAACAATGTGAGAACTAGTTCTCGGTTTTCGTTCTGAGGAGTTGGTAAGCCCCGATCCCAGGAAAAGGCGTTCCGCGCCCCTGCGTTACGCGCCCCCCTTAGCGTCCTTCTTCGGCGCAAGATCCTGAGCTTTCCCTTTTGGTTTCTTAGTGCTGCTCGACTTCGAGCTTTTACTTTTCGTTGTCATATCTTTTAGTCTCTTTCATTATCGTTAGCCGATCGTGGGATTGGACCGCGACGGCGGCTGGCAAGCCCGTTACTTAGGCGAGCGAGCTGCTTGTGCTGGTTGAGCCGCCCCCCGAGAGGCTGCTTCCTGAGAGCTTGCCGCCTCCTGAGAGGTTGCTGCCCTGTGTTCCTTTTCCGCCACCGCCTTTAGCGTCTTTCTTCGGCGCGAGGTCCTGCACCTTCACACCGGGCTTTTTCTGGGTTGTCCGACTGGTTTCTTTTTTCTGTGGCATACTGACTATTCCTTTATGTTTTAGTTTGGTTTCTGGGTGTCGGATGCGCCGAAAAATGATTTGCCACCGCCGCGGACGTTCTGCTTTGGAATCAGATCATCCAAGCGAATGAGCTTCTCTTTTTGACGCTCCTGCTTTTGATGTTTTGGATCTCCAGCTTGCGCACCTTCTTTTGTTTTCGATGCACTCACCTTGCCGCTTCCTAGTAACACCTCGCGTGCCACATCCCGCACCCCGCGAAAGACGGGGAAGAGCAAACGCGCGGAATACCGTCCTTTGGCTCTCGCCAAAAGAGACTTATGATTACGGAGAAACTTTCGGCCATTCGTTTACCCTTCCCTTCGCACGCGCACGATTGCCTCGTTTCCGCTGCTTTGTGGCATCGGATTCGAACCGTTGGCCTCATCGTGGCGCAGTGCTCGCAGGTGTCGCGTGAGCCTCGAGCGCGAAATGCCCAAAAGCTTCGCTGTGAGCCGCTGATTATGGTTCGTCCGGTCGTAAACGAAATGAATGTGACGCGCAAGCGCGACGGAGAGCGAGAAATCCCGGCTCTCGGAGCCGTAAATACCGCCATGAAGGGCTGCGGTGCTCTCCTTTTCTTTCTCCGGCATTGCTCGAGGGGAGATCCGGCGAAAACAGCACATTCTCCGGGAGAATGACTTCGCCGTCGCACAAAAGAGCCATCGTGCGCACGATGTGGCTAAGCTCGCGGAGGTTTCCGCGCCAGTCATGAGCGAGCAGCGTCGCCATAGCTTCCGGATGAATCGCAGTAATCTTCTTCCCCTCGCGTGCCGCAGAGGCCTTGAGTTCCGCCGCGATTAACGCTGGCAATTCTTCAACGCGTTCCCGCAGAGGGGGGATGAGCAAGGTAAGCCCATTTAGCCTATGGAAAAGATCTTCGCGAAACTTTCCCTGCGCGACCCTCTCGCGGAGGGAACAGTTTGCCGCGCAGATGATACGGACGTCGCAGGTCAGCATGCGCTCCGAGCCGAGCCGTTCAAATTCGCCATACTCCAGCGCTCGCAAAATCTTGACCTGCGCAAGGGAGCTCATCTCCGAAATTTCATCGAGGAAGAGGGTCCCGCCGTGGGCGAGCTCGAACTTTCCTTTCACTGTTTGCTGCGCTCCGGTGAAGGCGCCTCGCTCGTGGCCGAAAAGCTGACTCTCGAGCAGCGTGTCGCTCATGGCGGAGGCGTTGAACGAAACAAATGCCCGACCGGAACGGAGGGATGAATTATGAATGGCGTGAGCGAGGAGCGTTTTCCCTGTGCCGGTCTCACCGAGCAGGACAACCGGCACGTCGGACTGAGAAGCGACCGCCGCGAGACGCAGACAGCGCGACATGGCGTCGTTCGTGGTCCTGATGTCTTCGAGTTTGAGGCTGGAAAGGGCTGGTTGCATCTTCGGAGCTTCGGCTATTCCCGCGCGTTCTCGCGCAATTGTCGCACTGGCTCGAAGGCATATTCGATCATCGTTCTTCGGCCGACCACCACCCGCGCTTCTCCCCGCATGCCGACACGGAGGGCCAATGGCTTGGCGCGCCGGTCGGGCGCTTCGTCCAGCGAAGCGAGCGCGATAAACCGTGGCCCTTCCGGAAAACTCACGACCGATGGACTTATCCAATCGAGCTTTGCATTAACCGCTCCGTAGCGCTGATATGGGTATGCTTCGAAAAAGAATCGGACCCGCTGGCCAATGGCAAGTTTTGGAAGGCCTGATTCAGCTAGGAGAAGCCGCGCCCTTGGTTTTGCATCAAGCCGGGCGAGCTGACAAAGCTCCTGGCCATGCTGCACCACGCTTCCCGCGCCGTTGCGCGACAGAAATAACGACGGCGTCGTAGGGCGCGCGCAGCAATGCGTCAGAACAAAATGGACATTGGCAGAGGAGCAACCATCGGATGGCGAGCTCCATCGAGCCGGAACGGCTCCGAAATTCCAGAAAATACCAATTAATTTCGTTGACCCCCCAAGAGCAAAGTGGTTAGAAGTGGGGCGGAGTGGATCACAGTGGAAAATCCCTCCATCGGCGGATGAACCACGACTCGCAACCTCAGACCTTCTACGCGGGCGAGTTTCGTCATTCTCTCGACGAAAAAAATCGCCTCACAATCCCGGCGCGATGGCGGCGTGGCGAAGCGGAAGAGTTCATCATTCTCCCCGAGCCACAGAATCAATTTCTTCTCGTGATGCCGGAGGGGGAGTTCGCGCGAATGAGTGCGCACGCGCAATCGAATCCGAGCGTCTCGCTTCGCGAACGTCGCGTCTTTTCCCGGCAATTACACGCGCGCGCGCAGCACGGTTCGTCTGACAAACAGGGTCGCCTCGTCCTGCCGGAGGATCTTTGCCGGCAGTTGAGCTTGAAAGGCGAGGTTGCCCTCGTCGGTGGCGAAGGCCGCTTCGAAATCTGGAACCTGCAGAAATGGAAACGTTCGCAGGACGAAGAGAAATCCACCTATCAGCGCGTAGCTGATGTGATCGGCCTCTGATGACGATGCTTGGCCTAACGAACGCATTGTTCCTCGCGCGCTCGATGTCTTTCGCAGCGGGTTGCGGGATGATTCAAGAGGAGGCAGCTGCGATGGACGATTTCACCTATCACCGTCCCGTGCTCGCCACGGAGGTAATTGAACTGCTCGCCCCCAGAGCTGGTGGGCTGGTGCTCGACGGCACTTGCGGCGGAGGCGGACATTCCGAAGCGATCCTGCAAACCGGCGCCGACGTGCTCGCGCTGGATCAGGATCCGGACGCGATCCGTTATGCAAGCGAACGCCTCGCGCGCTTCGGTGGTCGTGTGACTCTGCGGCAGGCGAATTTTCGCGAAGCCGCCCGAGTCCTGGATGAACTCGGCGTGGACGCGATTGCTGGCGCGCTGCTCGACCTGGGCGTCTCCTCGCGCCAACTGGAGAACGCCGAGCGCGGTTTCAGCATGATGCGGAACGGTCCGCTCGATATGCGGATGGATCCGCGCCGCGAGCTGACGGCCGCAGATATCGTGAACAATTACGCCGAGCAGGAACTGACCCAGCTCTTCCGCAATCTCGGTCAGGAATCAGCCGCGCGCCGGATCGCAAGCCAGCTTGTGAAGCAACGCAAGATGACGCCCTTTCGCGAAACGATGCAGCTCGCGCAAGCGGTCGAGAAGATTGTCTGGCGCCATGGCCGCAAACACCCCGCGACGCAGATCTTTCAGGCGCTGCGAATGGAAGTGAACGACGAGCTCGGCGCGCTTGAGGAAGGACTCTGCGCGCTCTGCGCGCGTCTCGCGTCTGGCGCCCGCATCGCGGTCATCACGTTTCATTCTCTCGAGGATCGGATCGTCAAGAACATCTTCCGCGAGGGCAGCCGCGAGTTTCTCGACCGGCCCGAGTGGCCCGAGCCGCGACCAAACCCCAATTACAAGCTCAAGCTCGTCACCGCGAAGCCGGTCGAGGCGGGAGAAAGCGAACAACGCAACAATCCACGGTCGCGCAGCGCGAAATTGCGCGTCGCCGAAAAAATCTAAATGCAACGCGCACGCCGAAAGCAGTTCAACACCATCAACGCTCCATCCCTCGCACGGTGGATCCTCATCACCGGCTTCCTCGCTCTTACCGGGCTGATCTACGTCTACCTGAACGTCCAGCTCTACCATCTGGGCGATCGGCGGAAGGCGCTGGAGAACGAGCTCGCGAGCGTTCGCTCCCAGAACGATGTCGCGAACGTGCAGATCGCTGCGCTCACTTCGCGTTCCGCGCTGCAACGGCGCTTGAAGGAAGGTTATCTGAAAATGATCCCGATCGCGGAGCCGAGCATTGTCCGGATCAGCACGCCCGCGGAGATCCGCGGCGAAGACGCCATTCAACCAGTCGTTAACCAACGCGCCGGCAGATGAACTGGAACAGCCGGACACGGTGCGCGCTGGTCTGCGTCGCTTTCGCGAGCTTGTTCAGCTTGTTCTCGTTTCGGCTCGTTTACCTGCAAATGATCAAGCACGACGAGTACGCCGGACTCGCCGCGGAGAAGCACGTTTATAAACAGCCCATTTATGCGGAACGCGGCGCCATTCTGGATGCCAACGGCGAAGTGCTCGCTAACAATATTCCCGGCGAAACGGTGGTCGCGGATGCAACGCACACGGACAACCCCGAAGGGTTGACTCGGTTGCTCGCGACGACGCTGGGCCTTTCGCCTAACGAGTTATCCGAGAAGCTCTCGAGCGACCGCCGTTACATCGTCCTCAAGCGGCAGGTGCCGCTCGCCACGACCGCGACCCTGCGCCGGAAGCTGGAGGAAGAAAAACTGCGCGGCATCTACTTCGAACGCGATTCCACTCGCGTTTATCCGAACGGATCGATGCTCTGCCACGTCATCGGCTTTACCGATTTCAATCATCACGGCATCCAAGGCGTGGAGTCCTCGATGGAAGATTACCTGCACGGCGACGATGGTTATCGCTTCATCGAGCATAACCGGGCCGGGCAGGAGATTGTGCTGTATCGCGGTCAGGAACGGGCGCCGCGCGACGGCAACAAGGTTCGCCTCACGATTGACCTGAACCTGCAGAACATCGTTGAGAACGAGATCGATGCGGCGATGCGCGAATACCGTCCGCAGAAGGCCACCATCATTCTGATGCGGCCGGAGACCGGCGAGATTCTCGCGATGGCGAATCGTCCCCACTATGACTTGAACGAGCGCGCGGAGGCCAAGCCGGAAGAGATGAAGAACCGCGCCATCATCGACATGATGGAGCCGGGCTCGACCTTCAAGATCGTGACCGCCGCCGCCGCAATCAACGAGAAGAAGGTCAGCCCCGAGACCACAATTTTTTGCGAGAACGGCGTCTGGAATTACGGCGGCCGGGCGCTGCACGATCATCATGGCTATGGCGAGATCAGCGTGCAGGACGTTCTGGTGAAATCGAGCAACATCGGCGCGGCGAAGCTCGCTCTTTCGGTTGGTGATCAGAAGTTTTACGAATACATCCGCCGCTTCGGTTTCGGAGAGCGCACGGGAATCGAACTCCCGGGCGAAATTCCCGGGGTGATTCGGCCGCCCCAATCCTGGAGTAAGATTTCGATCACGCGCATCCCGATGGGCCACGAGGTGGGCGTCACGCCTTTGCAGATGACGGTGGCGATGGCTGCGATTGCGAATGGCGGGAAGCTCGTCACGCCGCGCATCGTGAAATCAATCACGAAAGCGAATGGCGAAATCGTCAGCACCTTTTCACCGACGATCTTGCGTCAGGTGATCTCGCCGGAAACGGCGCAGAAAATCGGGAACGCACTGCGCGGCGTGGTGAGCGATCACGGGACCGCTGCGGGGGCGGCGGTCGCTGGATTTACCATTGCGGGCAAAACCGGGACGGCACAGAAAGTCGATCCGCACGGCGGCTACGAGCACGGGAAATATGTCGTCTCGTTTTCCGGCTACATGCCCGCGGAGCATCCGCAGTTCGTCGCGCTCGTCACGCTCGACGATGCGAAAACGAAAACTCCCGAATTAAACTACGGCGGCACGGTGGCCGCCCCGATCTTCTCCCGCATCGCGGAGAAGGCGGCACGCTATTTGGATCTTGAGCCGCATGAGGAACTCAGCAAAGCGGTCACGGCTGGGCAAATCGCCTTAACTAACGCCACCCGCCGTTGAGCGCGCAACGCCCGCTTGCCTACACCTCATGCTGCTCAAGCATCTTCTCGCCGCGATTCAACCCGGCTCCATCGTGGGCCCGGTTGATCGCGCGGTGGAAAACATCGCCTACGACTCCCGGCGCGTGGGGAAGAACTCACTTTTCGTCGCCTTGCGCGGCGAAAAAAGCGACGGGCACCAGTTCATCGAACAGGCGATCGAGAGGGGAGCATCGGTGATCGTCGCCGAGCGCACCATCCAGCAGCCGCGCGCCACTTGCGTGCAGGTCAACGACTCGCGCATCGCGCTCGCCGATCTGGCCAGGGCTTTTTACGAACATCCGATGCGCCGTCTGAAAATGGCGGGCGTGACCGGGACCAATGGCAAGACCACCACCACGTTCCTCATCAAGCACATCTGCGAAAAAGCGGGGATACGTTGCGGGTTGATCGGGACTGTTCGTTACGAGATCGGCGAGCGCGTGCTGCCGGCTCTGCGCACGACCCCCGAATCGCTCGAAGTCCAGCAGCTCCTGGCGCAAATGGTGAACGCCGGGTGCAAAGCCGCTGCCATGGAAGTCTCTTCGCACGCGCTCACGCAGGAACGAACGCGCGGGCTCGAATGGGACGTCGCGGTCTTCACGAACCTGACGCAGGACCATCTTGATTTTCACGGAACGATGGAGCGCTACTTCGAATCAAAACTGAAACTCTTCAGCGATCTTTCGAAGCAGCAGGTCAAGAAAAACCCGGTCGCGGTCGTGAACATCGATGATCGTCATGGCGAGCGGTTACTCGATCACCTCGAGAAAAGTTTTCCCGTCGTGACTTATGGATTGGGAGCGCGGGCTGATTTCCGCGCCTCGAATTACCGCCCGGAGTTTGGCGCCACATCGTACCAACTCGATGCTCGAGGCAAGAGCTACCTCGTTCGTGTGCCGCTCATCGGTCGCTTCAATGTCGCGAATTCACTCGCAGCCCTGGCGGCGGCGAGCAGCCTCGGCATTGGTTTGCGCGAGGCCATCCTGAGTCTCGCGAAATCGCCGCAAGTTCCTGGCCGGCTCGAAGCCGTTCCGGCCAAGCGGCAATTTCAAGTCTTTGTCGATTACGCGCACACGCCCGACGCGTTGCTGAATGTCCTTAAGACTCTCCGCGAGCTTTCGCCTCGCCGAGTGATCGTCGTCTTCGGATGCGGTGGCGATCGCGATCGACAGAAACGTCCATTGATGGCCGCTGCCGCTGAGCAGAATGCCGACTTCAGCATCATCACTTCCGACAACCCGCGAAAGGAAGATCCTGACGCCATCATCGCGGAAGTGGCAATGGGTTTTCGCTCCACGCGCTACGAGAAGATTACGGATCGCGCGCAAGCGATAGCGCGTGCCATCACGCTTGCGCAGCCGCGCGACATCGTCCTCATCGCGGGGAAGGGACACGAGACGTATCAGGAGTTCGCGGACAACACGGTCCCGTTCGATGACATCCAGGTTGCGCGCCGCGCCTTGGAAGATAACCCGATCGAATTCTGATGAAGGGTGATCTTATATGCCGGACAGCGCACGCCTGTGGCGTGCTGGTCGTCCCGTTCTGCGACGACAAACTTTCGCCACGCAAAATGCGTGCGCTCCCCGGAAGCTCGCGGGCGCGCACTGAAGCGAGATGAACCCGCTTCCTCTGTCAGCAATCGCGGAGTACGCGAAGGGCTCGCTCGCAACTGGAGATCCGAATGTGCTGATCTCACGCATCAGCACCGACTCGCGCACTATCGAGGCGGGCGATCTTTTCGTCCCGATTCGCGGCGAAAACTTCGACGGTCATCGCTTCCTCGCAGAAACCGCGGAACGCGGCGCGGTCGGTGCCTTGGTGGAGGAGAGTTGGAGGGGACTTGCGCCGGATGGTTTCGCGCTCATTCGCGTGGCAGACACGCTCGCTGCGTATCAGGAGATCGCCGCCAGCTACCGAAAGTCGCTTCCTCTAAGCGTTATCGGTATTACCGGCAGCAACGGCAAAACGAGCACGAAGGACTTCGTCGCGGCTGCGCTGGGCAAGCGGTTTCAGGTCACGAAAACGGAAGGAAATTGCAACAATCACGTCGGTCTGCCTCAAACCATTCTGGAAGCGAATCGCGCGCACGAGATCGGTGTCTGGGAACTCGGCATGAATCATCCAGGCGAGATCGCGCCGCTCGCCCGTATCGCCGCGCCCGATGCCGCCATCATCACAAACATTGGCATCGCGCACGTCGAGTTCATGGGCTCGCGTGAAAGGATCGCGCAGGAAAAAGGCGCACTGGTCGAAGCGATCAGCAGCGGCGGGACTGTCGTATTGAACGCGGACGATCCGTTCAGCGAATTGATCGCGCGGCGCACGCGCGCCAAGGTCATTTTTGCCGGGATTGAAAAGGGCACTCTCCGCGCGGAAGACATTCGCCAGAGCGCCGAAGGCTCGGAGTTCACTGTCCTGGAAGGTGCGCATCGTTGCCGTGCGCAATTACCGGTGGCCGGGCTGCACATGGTGCAAAACGCCATCCTCGCGATCGCGGCCGCTCGCGCCTTCGGAGTTTCACTGGAAGAATGCGCCGCCGGGCTTGCCTCCACACCGCTGACAAAGGCTCGGCTGCAACTCCGGGAGATCCGCGGCGTGCGATTTCTCGACGACAGCTACAACGCGAATCCCGAGTCAATGAAAGCCGCCTTGCGCACTCTCCTGGAGCTTGAGACCGACGGAGAACGCATCGCGGTGCTCGGGCAAATGGGTGAACTCGGCGTCGAGTCGGAGCGCGCTCACATCGAGGTGGGACAAGCCGCTGCGGCGCTGCGCATCGATCGCCTGATCACCATTGGCGATACCGCCGCAGGCATTGGACGCGCGGCGCAATCGGCCGGCCTCGAGCAGGCAACGAATCTCGCAACCGCGATCGAAGCGGCGGACCTCCTGGCTCAGGTCACCTCGCCCGGCGATCTCGTTTTAGTCAAGGGCAGTCGCTTCGCGCGAACGGAACGCGTGCTGGAGGAATTCGAACGCCGCATGCCGGCGGAGGTGCGCTCATGATGTACTACCTCCATTTCCTGAGTAATGACGTGGGCGGCTTCAACGTCTTTAGCTACGTCACTTTTCGCGCGGTCGCGGCCGCGATCACCGCGTTCACGATCTCGATCGTTGCTGGCAACTTCGTCATCCGCAAACTGATTTCGCTCAAAGTGGGCCAACCGATCCGGACCGCGGCGGAAGTGCATCGGCTCGCGGAATTACATGGCGGGAAAAAAGGTGTGCCGACGATGGGCGGGGTCTTGATCATAGGTGCCGTCTTCATCTCGAGCGTGCTCTGGGCGCGCCCGGATAATCGCTTCGTCTGGCTGGCCCTTTTCGCGATGACCGTGCTCGGCGGCCTTGGCTTCGCGGACGACTACTTGAAGGTGACGAAGAAAAAATCGGATGGAATTAGCGGCCGCTTCAAGTTGCTGATTCAACTGATCGTCGCTGGCGTGGTGACTGCGGCTTTCCTGACGAGCCCGCTCCTTCAAGTGCAGGCGCGCTCGCTTTACCTCCCGTTTTTCAAGGTGCCGGTGATTGCGAACATGGGCCTCTTTACGATGATTTTTTTTGCAATCGTCATCGCTGGTTCGTCCAACGCGGTGAATCTCACCGACGGGCTTGATGGACTCGCGATTGGCTGCACCATCACGGTCGCGTTTGCCTATGCCCTCCTCACCTACGCAGCCGGGAATTTCCGGATCGCGGAATATTTGCAGGTGCCGTTTTACTCCTTCACTGGCGAGCTCACGGTCGTCTGCTCCACCGTGGTTGGCGCGGGTCTCGGCTTTCTCTGGTTCAATTGTTATCCGGCAAGGGTTTTCATGGGCGACACTGGCTCGCTCGCGATCGGCGGACTCATTGGCGTGGTCGCGATCTGTTGTAAACAGGAGCTGCTCCTCGCGGTGGTCGGCGGCGTGTTCGTAATCGAAGCCGCCTCGGTGATTCTCCAGGTCATGAGTTTCAAACTCACCGGCAAACGCATTTTCGCGATGTCGCCGCTCCATCATCATTTCGAGCTGAGCGGCTGGAAAGAGAACACCGTCATCGTGCGGTTCTGGATTCTCTCCGCCATCTTTGCGCTGCTCGGACTCGCCACCTTGAAGCTGAGGTAAAGACTGTGCGTTACACGGATCGAAAGGTGGCAGTTCTCGGAGCGGGGCTGAGCGGCACGGCGGCCGCGCATTTACTGAAGGACGAAGGGGCGACGGTCACGGTGCTCGATAGCGCGGAAGAAAAAACCATCCTTAAAACCACCATCGAAGGTCTGCGCGCGCGCGGCATCGAAGTGATCTGCGGGCCCGAAGCGGAGCGAGATGCGGCTCGCTACGAAATGGTGGTGCTGAGTCCGGGAATTGATCCCGCATCTCCGCTCGGGAAAAACTTCGTCGCCCGAGAGGTCGAAATCCTTGGCGAGCTCGAACTGGGCTGGCGCTCCTGCAACGCACCCGTCGTCGCGATCACCGGGACAAACGGGAAGACGACCACGACGGAGTTGCTCGCGCAATTGCTGAACGCGTGCGGCCAGAAGACAATCGCCTGTGGCAACATCGGCAAGCCGCTTTCGGACGTGGCGCGCGAAGGCCGTGATCTCGACGTCCTCACCGTCGAAGTGAGCTCGTTCCAACTTGAGACGATCACCACTTTCCGGCCCGCGATCACCGTCTGGTTGAACTTCGCACCCGATCACCTCGATCGCTATCGCTCGTTAGGCGAATATCGCGCCGCCAAACTCCGCATCTTTGATTACCAGACGACGGATGACGTGGCGGTGGTGAACGCCGCCGAGGAGCTGCCGCCGATCAAAGCGCGGGCGGTGACGTTCAGCGCCTACCAAGATCGGGCCGATTTCCGTCTCGCCGAAGGAGCAATTGTTTACTCCGGCCAAGAAGTGCTGCGCCTCTCCGACACGAAGCTGCGTGGCTCGCATAATATCGAGAACCTCATGGCCACCCTCGCTGTCGGCCTCGCGCGAGGACTCTCTTTCGAACAGATGGTGCCGCCACTCTCCGCCTACCAGCCGCGGCCGCATCGCCTCGAGTTTGTGCGTGAGCTCAGCGGGGTTGGCTACATTAACGACTCGAAGGCGACGAACCTCGACGCAGTCGAGAAAGCCCTCCTTGCGCAGTCGAAACCAGTGGTCCTGATCGCGGGCGGGAAGGATAAAGGCTTCGAATACGAAACTCTTCGGCCCCTCGTCTCCGAGAAGGTCCGCGCGACGATTCTGATCGGGGAGATGGCCGAGCGCATTGGCCGCGACTGGAGCGGTGTCGTGCCTTGCGAGATTGCCGTCTCGATCGCCGATGCAGTGGAGCGCGCGCACGCCGTGGCGCAACCAGGCGAGGTGGTCCTCTTCTCTCCGGGCACGTCTTCTTTCGACATGTTCAAGAGCTACGCCGACCGCGGCGATCAATTTCGTGCCCTCGTGCACGCGCTGAAAAAGTAAGCCTTATGAAAATACCGAGATTATTTCTGCAAAGGAAAAAGCTCCGCGCCAGCACGGCGCATCGCTCCCTCTCGCCCGCTGATGAGATGGATTACGAGGAAATGTCCGAGCCGAACATGAAGCTCTCGCGCGCGCTTCTCATCGTGCTGGTCCTCCACGTCGTCGCAGTCGCAGGCATTATTGCGTTCAACACGATCAAAGGCCGGCAGGGCACGTTTCCTACCTCCTCCTCCTCGTCTTCGTCGCCCGTATCGAGAAACGAAGGCGCACCACCTGCATCACCGAAGAGTGAAGCAGCTGCGCTTCCGCTCGCGGCGCCGTCCGCCGCGAAGCCCGTAGTCAAGAACGAGGGCCCGGTTGCCGAACCATCCGCAATTCCGAAAGCAATGCCGGTAGGAACCGGCTCCGGCAATTTCTACGTCGTCGCCAAGGGCGATAATCCGGTTAAGATCGCGAAGAAGCTGAAGGTCTCCGAAAGCGATCTGCTCGCGATCAATCACATTGACGATCCGCGGAAGTTACAGATCGGGCAAAAGCTCATCGTCCCGTCGAAAGCGAAGTCCAGGAGCGGGGGGAACTGATTTCGATCGGCCACGGATTGAGACGGATGAAATACGGATGCGGAAAAGGTAAGGACGACGCGCCGCACCGTCCGAGACCCGCGACCGGGGCGAGACATGTTCCCCTCTGCGATCCGCAATCCTCCGCTCCTGTTTCCATCTGTGTTTCATCCGTGTTCATCCTTAGCTCCAAATAAACGCCGATGCATCGTAAGAGCGCCTACATTCTGTTCCTCGCTGTCCTCGTCATGCTCGTGATCGGCATCGTAATGCTTTTCAGCACCAGCGCCTTTGCGAAGGATAGCCACAACGACGTTTACTTCTTCGTGAAACGCCAGGCGGTCTGGCTCGGTGTTGGCCTTCTCGTCTGCACAATCGCCGCGTTCATGGATTATCACTTCTGGGCGCGCACCTGGTGGATCTGGTTTGCGGTGGCCGCAGCCGCGCTCGCACTTTGTTTTGTCCCGCACATCGGGATGCGCATCAACGGCTCTCGCCGCTGGATCGGTTTTGGCGGGTTCACTTTACAGCCGTCCGAAATGGCGAAGCTCGCCTCGGTATTTTTTCTCGCGTTCTGGTTTTCGCGGAATGAGAAGAACAGCGCTCGCTTTCTGAAGGGCTTCGTCATCCCCCTCGCGGTCGTCAGCATTCTCCTTGCGCTGATTGTCACCGAAGTGGATCTGGGAACCACTTCTCTAATCGGCGCGACTGCGTTAGTCATGATGTTCGTCGCTGGCACGAACCCGATCATCCTCGGGATCCTCTCGCTGAGCGGCGTGGCCGGCATTCTCTTTGTCGCCATCGCTATTCCCGAGCGCATGGCGCGGCTCACCGCCTTTCTTCATCCGGAGCTCTACAAGGACGACGCGGGTCTCCAGCAGATGCAGGCACTGATTGCGTGGGGCAGCGGCGGAATCGAAGGCCTCGGCCTCGGAAACGGTCGACAGAAAATGATGTATCTGCCCTACGCCCACACGGATTTCATCTTTCCGATGATCGGGGAGGAACTCGGGCTCAGGGTCAGTCTGGTCGTCGTGTTTCTCTTTCTCGTCATCATCGTCTGCGGGACGATGATTGCGCTGCACGCGAAAGACCGCTTTGGCTTGCTCCTTGGCTCCGGCATCGTCTCGCTCCTCGCGCTGCAGGCCGCGGTCAATATCGGCGTCACGACGTCACTTCTGCCTAACAAAGGATTGCCGCTCCCATTCATCAGCTATGGCGGATCTAATCTCGCGGCCTGTCTCTTCGGCGTCGGGATTCTGCTCAGCATTTACCGCCGGGGCGTGCTCGAACCGGCTGCGAACAATAGACGCACCACGATGCAGGTGCGCACAACCCCCCGAATCTGATGATATTTTCGTTTTTCGTTTTTCGTTTTTCGATTCCGGTCCTGTGGGCTGCGATGCGCGGCGGAAGATCGCAAATCGCAAATCGCAACTCGCAAATTCCATGAAGGCGGTCATCGCATGCGGCGGCACCGGCGGCCACATATTTCCTGGTCTCGCCGTCGCGGAAGTTCTGCGCGGTCGCGGCCATGAGGTCATGCTGTTTGTCTCCGAAAAGGAAATCGACAGCGTGGCGCTCTCGAGCCATCCCGAGTTCCAGTTCGAGAAACTCCCAACCGTGGGGCTGCCGTCACCGTTTTCACCCGCCATCGTCAGGTTCACGCAACGTTTCAACGAAAGCCTTTCCCGCTGCCGCCAGATTTATCGGAAGTTCCAACCACACGCCATTCTGGGCATGGGCGGGTTTACGTCGACCGCGCCGGTGCTGGCCGGGCGGATACGGCGGGTTCCGACTTTTATCCACGAATCGAACGCGTTTCCCGGCAGGGCGAATCGCATGACCGCCCGGATGGTCCGGGCGGTATTGTTAGGCTTCGGGGAAGCGGCCCAGTTTTTCCCGAGAGTGAAAACCGAGGTGACCGGCACGCCGATTCGGTCGGAACTGCAACGTCTCGACCGCGCAGAAGCGCGACGAAAACTCGGGCTCCGCGAAGACCTGCACACGCTGCTCGTCATGGGCGGCAGCCAGGGCGCAGCCGGGATTAATCAGGGGATGATCAAATCTCTTCCTTCACTGCAAGGCGAACCGTTCCAGGTTATCCACCTCTCCGGCGTGCGGGACGAGCGTCTCGTGGCCGACAATTACCTGCGCGAAAACATTCCGGCTTACGTCGCGGCCTTTCATCATTCGATGGAAGAAGTTTACAGCGCCGCCGATCTCGCGATTGCGCGTTCCGGTGCGGCCAGCCTCGCGGAACTGGCGGCCTTTTCATTGCCTTCCGTCTTAATCCCGTTCCCCTACGCGGCCGACGATCACCAGACGCGCAACGCTGAAATCTTCACGCGTGTCGACGCGGCCATCATGTTGCGCGAAGGAGAAATTTCCGGCGACGTTCTCGCGCGAAAAATTCGCGAGTTAATCAACGACGAGCCGCGTCTGCGGCGCATGGCGGAAAATTGCGCGCAACTCGCCCCGAAAAACGCCGCCAATCTTGTCGTCGCGACGATGGAGAGATATACGCAAGCATGACGCTCGCTCCCGAAGCTGATCTTCAGAGGCAACTCACGCAGGAGCGACACCGCATTCATCTCGTTGGCGTGGCCGGCAGCGGCATGAGTGGCATCGCGGCGTTATTGCTCGAGCTCGGGCACCAGGTCAGCGGCTCCGATCGCGCCGGCTCGGTGGAGACGACTCGACTGGAACGCCTCGGCCTTCGTTTTCACCTCAAACATCTGGCGGAAGACGCGGCCGACGCCGAGTTCGTGGTCTATTCCTCCGCGATTCGAAAGGAGAACCCGATTCTGATGGCGGCAGGCAAGGCGGGGAAGCCGCGGTTGCGGCGCGCCGAAGCATTGGCGGCGATGATGCTCGGAAAGCGCGGCATCGTCGTGGCCGGTATGCATGGCAAGACGACCACATCCGCGATGGCGGCGCACGTCTTTCGCGAAGGTGGATTGCACCCATCGCATTACGTCGGCGCGGAGATTCCACTCCTCGGGTCTAACGCGCACTGGGATCCGCGTGGTTCGTACTTTATCGCGGAAGGTGATGAGAGCGACGGCACGTTGTGCTTCTTCCATCCGGAGCACGCTCTCATCCTCAACATCGAGGAAGAGCATCTGGACTTTTACGAGGATCTCGCCGCGATCGAATCCGTCTTTTCGCAGCTCCTCGATCGGACCTCCGGCAGCGTCTTCTACTGTGCCGACGATCGAAACGCGACGCGGCTTTGCGCAGATCGCCCGCGTGCGATCTCCTACGGGTTCGCCGCCGATTCCAAGTACCGCGGAGTCGGCATCCAATTGCAGGACTTCACATCGGTCTTTTCTGTCTATCGCGACGAGGAAAAACTTGGCGAAGCTGTTCTGAACGTTCCCGGACGGCACAATGTGAGCAACGCTCTCGGCGTGATCGCGCTCGCGATGGAAGTAGGAATTCCGTTCGCGAAAGTCGCCGCTTCGCTGCGGCATTTTCAGCACGCGCGTCGCCGGTTCGAGATCAAATACTCGAGCGAGCGCTTTCTACTGGTGGACGATTACGCACACCATCCGACGGAGATTCGCGCCACCCTCGCTACGGCCCGCTCCATGGGACGTAACCGGCTGGTGACGATGTTTCAGCCCCATCGCTATTCGCGCACAAAAGCACTCCGGAAGGAGTTCGGCTCTGCCTTCGATCAGTCGGATCGCGTCTTTGTCGCGGATGTTTACCCAGCGAGTGAAGCTCCCATCCCGGGAATCACCGGACGAACGATTGTGGATGAGATTGCGGCGCACGGACATGGTGGCGCGGCCTTCCAGGCGAGCCTCGAGCGGCTGCACTGTGATGTCGGCAACATCATTGCTGACGGCGATCTCGTTTTGAGCCTCGGGGCGGGGAACATCCACGAGCAGCTCTCGCTTCTCGCGGCGGACCTTGTCATCGTTGAGCGCCTCCGGGACATCGTCGGGGCGAAAGGCGAGGTTCGCCTCTACGAGCCGCTCGCGAAGCACACCACGTTACGCGTTGGTGGGCCGGCGCAATTCTGGGTCGAGCCGCGCACGGAGCAGGCGTTCGCGCACATCATTCGATTCTGCCGCCACGAAAATTTATCGCTTTTCGTGATCGGTCGCGGCTCGAATTTGCTCGTGCGCGACGGCGGCATTCGCGGCGTCGTCGTGCATCCTTCCGGCGGTGAATTTGATCATCTGGCGGTAGACGGAACTGAGATCACCGCCGGCGTCGGCGCGAAGTTGAAGGAAGTGGCCTACGCCGGTCGAAAAGCGGGGATAGGCGGCCTCGAGTGGATGGAAGGAATTCCCGGTGCGGTTGGCGGCGGATTACGGATGAACGCCGGTGCGATGGGCGTGCAGACCTTCGAGAACGTCGTCTCCCTCCGCTATCTCGACGGCGAAGGAAACGCGCACACAAAACGGCCCGACCAAATGGAGATCCACTACCGGCACGTTCCAGCTTTAGAGAAGAACTACGCTGTTTCCGCCGTGTTTCATGGCCATCATGCGGCCGCGGAGGAGATCGCCGCGCGCATGGAAGAGTCGCAGGAAAAACGGCGCACCAGTCAGCCGGCAGCTTCCAGCGCAGGCTGCATTTTCAAAAACCCAGAGTCTTGTCCCGCAGGCAAACTCGTCGACGGGCTCGGGCTGAAGAACTGCGCAGTGGGCAAGGCGCGCATCTCGCAAGTGCACGGGAATTTCATCGTGAACGATGGCGGCGCCACCGCGGTGGAGATGCTGGAGTTGATCGAGAAGATCAAGTCCGTCGTGCGCGAGATACGCGGAATCCAATTGGAAACGGAAGTGCAAATCGTGGGGGAGGAAGCGTGCGGATGAGTGTGCGGTCCCCGGAATTGCTCCCATGAACACGCTCACGGGAAAACACATCGCAGTCCTGAAAGGCGGACCGGGATCGGAGCGCGACGTTTCACTTGCGACGGCCGCTGGCGTGTCGAATGCGCTGCGCTCGTTAGGCGCGAATGTCCAGGACGTGGATGTGCGCGGGCCGGACTTCGAAGTGCCGCACGATGCAGAGATTGCCTTTCTCACTATCCACGGCACGTTCGGCGAGGACGGACAGATCCAGCAGATCTTGGAGGAGCGCGGCATCGCTTACACCGGCGATGGTGTCGAAGAGAGCCGGCTCGCCTTCGACAAGATCCTGTCGAAGGAACGATTCCGTGCCCACGGGGTGGCCACGCCCGAGTCCGAAGTCATTCGCATTGGCGCGCGCCCTTCGATGCAGGTGCCGCTCGTGATCAAAGTGCCACGAGATGGCTCGACCGTGGGCGTCTACATTGTGAAGCGAGAAAACGAGGTTGATAACGCACTTGCGAATGCGGTCAAATACGATCGCGAATTCCTCGTCGAGAAATTCATCCGCGGGCGAGAGCTGACGATCGGTATCCTGGGTGATCAGGCGCTGCCCATTCTGGAAATCATCCCGAAAGGCGGCTTCTACGATTTCGCGAACAAATATCCGTTCCTGAACCCGAGTGCGGGAGGCGGGGCGCAGCACGTTTGTCCGGCGCACATCCCGGAGGAACAAACGCGCGCGATTCAGGATCTGGCGCTGCGCGCGCATCGCTCGTTAGGCCTGAAGGTTTACTCGCGCGTCGACATTATCTTGCCCGAAGCGGGTGAACCGACGGTCCTGGAGATCAACACCATTCCCGGAATGACGGAGGTGAGTTTGTTGCCCGAAGCGGCCGCCGCCGCCGGCATCAGTTATCCGCAACTCTGCGCGCGCATCATCGAACTGTCGAAAGTTGCGCGAGGAAGCGCCCGCGCATGAGCCGCCTCGTCAAAGAACCGGCGCGCGCGAGAAACCAGCGCGTCTCGAATACGCGCCAGCGTCGCCAGCAACATCTGCTCGATGTGAAGGTCCGCTCGCACATCGCCACGCATCATCGGAACAAGCGCATCCTCGTGGTGACATCCAAAGTGATCTTGAGCGTGCTCGCACTCGCCAGTGTGGTATACGGCGTGCGCTTCGGAGCGAAGCGGCTCTTCTTCGAGAATCCTGATTATCGCCTGAGCAGGATCGAAGTGCGGACGGACGGGACCTTGCAGCGTGAGCAGGTCCTGCAAGCCGCGGAGCTCCGCGAAGGTGAGAACATCTTCAGCGTCAACCTCGCGCGCGTGCACGATCAGCTCCAGCAACTCGCGCAGGTGGATGAAGTGCAGGTCGTGCGCAACATGCCGGGCCAAATCAACATTCAGATTGTCGAACGCAAACCGGTCGCCTGGATTAGTTCGGACAAAGACGTGCTCGATCCCTTTGCGTCGGAGGCTGCGTTCCTGGTTGACGCGCGGGGCGTGCTCATGAAAGAGAAGAAGCTGCTCCCGGAATACCTCGGTTTGCCGGTGATCGCCGGCTGCGGGAACGAGCCACTCGAGCCCGGCAAAGTCGTCGAATCATTTGAGGTTGAGGCTGCGCTCGAGTTGCTGCGACTGAGCACGCGCAGCTTCATGCAAACGCGGTTCCAGATTCGGGAGATCGACGTTTCAAAAGGATATTGCCTAATCGTGACCGATAAGAATTACACGCGGGTGACCTTCGGTTTTGACGATCTCGATTCCCAGCTACAGCGGCTGGAGCAGTTTCTGGTTTACTCAGATGATTCGGAGCGCGAGCTCGAGACTGTTAACCTGCTCGTGCAGCGAAATATCCCGGTCACGTTCACGAAGTCGCCCACGGAAATCATCAACGAAACGATCGACCCGGAAGGCGAGGAACCGAAAATCCTAAAGGCAACGCCCGTGCAGCCGGGAACGAAACCCGAGGTAACGCCGGCGGCGACGAAACGAAAAGCAACCGCATCTGAGCCGAAGGAGCCGAAAATTCGCCGGGCGGTGCGAGTGGAACGCGGAAAGAAGAATTAGCATGGCGAGCAGTGACTTAATGGTGGGGCTGGAGATTGGGACTTCCAAAATCTGCGTCGTGGTCGGCGAGGGGAGAGCCGACGGGACAATCAAGATTTTAGGCGTGGGGCAAGCGCCATCCCGCGGCGTGCGCAAAGGCGAGATCGTCGATTTCGAGACTGCGATGAAGTGCGTCCACGAGGCGGTTGTCGATGCGGAGACGAAAAGCGACGTGATGATCCGCAGCGTCTACGTCGGCGTGGCTGGCTCGCATATCCAGAGCTTCAACAATCGGGGCACTGTGAGCCTGCCAGAAGAGCGCAACGAGATCGACGAGCAGGACATCGAGGACGTAAAGCTGAACGCGCGGGAGGTCAGCATCCCATCCCAGAACGCGTTCTTGCATTCCATTATCCAGCATTATCACGTCGACGGTCAGGATGGCGTGCTCAATCCCGTTGGCATGCTGGCCGCACGCTTGGAAGCGGATTTCCATATCGTGCACGGCGTGCGCACGCGAATTCAGAACACGATTCGCTGCGTCAAAGAATTACCGCTCGAAGTGGAGGACGTCGTCTTCAACCCGCTGGCAGCCGCGCAAGTCGTCCTGACACCGCACCAGAAAAATCTCGGCGCGCTCGTGATCGATATCGGCGGCGGCACGACGGATTACATCCTCTATGTGGACGGCGCGGTGAAGCAGAGCGGCGTCCTGGGGGTGGGCGGCGATCACATCACAAACGACATCTCCATGGGTCTGCGTATCCCGATGACTCGCGCGGAGAAGCTGAAGGTGGAAGAAGGCGGCGTCACGCTCGGGAATTCGCTTCCAGGCGAAACCGTGCTGCTGAAAGACGACTCCGGATTCGCGGGCAAAGAGATCGAACGCGAGACGTTGAACACGATCATTCATTTGCGGCTGCGCGAAACTTTCGAGCTGCTGAAACGCAAGCTCGAGGAGGAGCCGTTCATCAACTACATCGGCGAAGGAATTTTTATCACCGGCGGTTGCAGCCACCTCAAAGGCATCGATCACCTGGCCGAGGAAATTTTCGAGGCGCCGGCGCGCGTCGCCCATGCGCAATCCATGTCCGGCCTAACGAGCGCTTTCGAGAATCCCCAATTCTCCGCCGGGATTGGCCTGATCAAGTATGCGCAAGCGGTGCAGGTGGATCGGCGGCCACGGGGCGGTCTTGGCCGCCTCTTCGGCAAAATCTTCAGCGGGAGGCGCTAGTGAAAACGGAAATCCCAAAGCCCAAGTTCCAAATCCCAAAGAAGCTCCAAATTCCCAAGCGCCAATTGAATAATGAGCGGCTCGCTGGGCCTTGGGTTTCTTTGGAGCCCGGTGGTTTGGAACTTGGAAATTAAAAATGATTCAACTCAGCCGTAACTACAGCCTGCCGGAACGCGAAGAAGAGATCATCCCGATCAAAGTCATCGGGGTCGGCGGCGCCGGCTCCAATGCACTCGATCGCATGGTGCTCGATGGCCTCGACAAAGGCGACCTCATCGCCGCCAACACCGATGTGCAGGCACTCGCCAGTTCAGTCGCCTCGCACAAAGTCCAACTCGGCCGCACTGTGACTCGCGGTTTGGGCACGGGCGGTGATCCGGAGCTGGGCTACAACGCTGCCTCTGAAGCCGCCGATGAAACTCGCGCGGCCTTCGGCGACGCCCGCATGATCTTCGTCTGTGCCGGTTTGGGCGGCGGCACTGGTTCGGGCGCGGCGCCGGTCGTTGCGGAACTCGCGCGCGAAACGGGAGCGCTCCTCATCAGCTTCGCGATCATGCCGTTCGCGTTTGAAGGCAAGCGGCGCAAAGCGCAGGCGCAGGAAGCGCTCGCGCGCCTCCAGGAAGTTTCGAGCGCGGTAATCTGCTTCGAGAATGATCTAATGGGCGATATGGTGGCGCCTAAAGCTGGCATCCATCAAGCCTTTGCCGCGGCCGACGTCACGATCAGCCAAAGCCTCCGCTCGATCATCAGCCTTATTCAGCGGCCAGGCCTGATCCGGATCGGCTTCGATGATCTTCTCTCTGCATTGCAGAATCCCAATGCGCGTTGCCTCTTCGGCTACGGTGAATCGGATTCCGACAACCGCGCGCATGATGCCTTAACTCAGGCGTTGAAAAATCCCCTCATGGATCGTGGCCGGATGTTGTCTGATGCGAACAACGTTCTTGTGCAGGTCGCGGGCGGGCCTGCCATGACGTTGTCGGAAGTTGAGATTCTGATGCATGAACTCAACCGGCACATCGGGAATGAAACGCAGATCCTTTTCGGCACGGTCGTCGACGGACGAATGGGGAACCGTCTCGCGGTCACGATCATTAGTTCGTTAGGCAGCAGTGGGGAAGCCGCGGCGAAGCCGGTCGTTCAAGCTCCGACTGCAGCGACTCCTCCGCGGGTCTCGGAACCGGCGCCTGCTCTTGAGCCGCCATCGATCCCAGCGCCTGAGCCGGAACTGGAGATCGCGGAAGCGCAAGCAATCACACCACGAGAAGCAGAGCCGCTGCTGCCCGAACCGGAATTCACCGAACCTTTTCACCTGGAGCGGCCATTACAAACAATCGAAACAACGTTGCCACAGCCGGAATTGACCGAAGATTTCCCGCAGCAACAGGCGCCTGACCCAGCGCCTCTCGAGACTGTGGGCACACTAGCGCCGCCCACTCCACCCGCTCCAATCTTGCGGGAGCCAATTGCCCAGCCGGAACCGCAGCAGCCGCGCGTGATCCTGCCGAAGAAAAAACCAATTTTGCCACTGGAGCCGAAAGCGGCAGAGAAGCTTGTGGCGAAGCAGGAAGTGCTGCAGTTCGAATCCCTGACCCGCGGCCGTTTCGAGAAGAGCGAGCCCACGATCGTGGAAGGCCAGGACCTTGACGTCCCGACATTTTTGCGCAAGAACGTCCGGGTGAAATAGCGCGCCGGTTCTTCGGTCCGGGGAGCGCAGGCTGCCTGCCTGCTCGCATCCGGCAGCTTGCCGGATGAATCTGTGACGATCGGCGAGGCAGGACGTCCTGTGGTATTCGAGTGCCCACTCAAGCCGCATCGCATCACGGAGCGTTGAGCGAACACGGTCCGCCTTTCTCTTGCCTGCTTACCTTTTCGGCAAGCTGCCGAGAACTGCAGGCTGGCAGCCTGCGCTCTCCAGACCCGAACCGCAGCCGCCCTATTTCTTCATTAAATCGAGCACGGCGCTGGTCATCCCTATCATGCCCGTGCGGATCGTCGGCTCCGGCACCGGCGCGAATTTACTCGAATGCAGGCTTGGCAACGGCGTGCCGTTGTTCTTGCTCTCCGCTGCTTTCGCCGGATCGACGGCACCGACATTGAACATGAACGCTGGCACCGAATGCTCCGGCAGACTGTATTCCGAAAAATCTTCGCCGCCCATTGTCGGATCCTTTTGAACTACGTTATCGGCGCCGATCGCGCTCTTCAGCGAGGCTGAAACACGCTTCGTCAGCTCGGGATTGTTATAGGTCGCGGGGGTGAACTCATCTTCGCGCACGTGCACCTCGGGCATCCTCTCGGGCGGCAAACCGGCCGCGATCGCGCAGCCTTTCGCGATGCGCTCGATCGCCGCGAGCACGACGTCGCGCACCTCCTTCTTGTAGGTGCGGACTGTGAGCTGCATCTTCACTTCGTCGGAGATGATGTTGTGTTTTGTGCCACCGTGGATTGACCCGACCGTCACCACGACATCGTCGTGTGGATTGGTTTCGCGGCTCGCGATTGTCTGCCAGCCGTTGATGATCTCGGCCGCGAGCACGACCGGATCTTTCGTCTTGTGCGGATACGCGCCGTGACCACCGGCGCCTTTCACGCTCACGTCGACTGAATCCACATTCGCGTAGCAATAGCCTTCCGTGACGCCGATCTGCCCAGTCGCGATCTCGGCATCGTCGTGCAATCCGAGCACGTAATCCGGCTTGGGCCAGCGCGTGTAGAGGCCGTCCTTCAAGAGCGCCCGGGCGCCGCCTACCGTCTCTTCCGCGGGTTGGCCGATGAACACGATCGTGCCGTGCCACTTATCTTTCAGTTTCCCGAGCGCACGCGCCGTGCCGATAAAGGTCGACATGTGAATGTCGTGACCGCACGCGTGCATCACGCCCACATCCTGCCCGGCGTCATTCTTCGTCATGACGGTGCTCGCGTACGGCACGCCTGTTTCCTCTTTCACAGGTAACCCGTCGAGATCGGTGCGAATCGCGACCACTGGCCCGTCGCCATTCTTCATTACGCCGATCACGCCGAAGCATTGGAGGTTTGGCTTCTCATATTTGCCGACGCGCTCTGTCACCTCACATCCGGCCGCTTTGAGTTCCTTCGCCACGATTCCGGCCGAGCGCTCTTCATGCGTCGAAAGCTCGGGATGCGTGTGCAGGTCTTTGTAGATCGTGATCAGCGATGGCAGCTCGGCGTCGGCGATCTGTTGTGGCGTTTGTTGAGCTAACGCTGCGACTGCGGGAGCGAGTGAAAGCGCGAGGAGGAGGCGAAGCTTCATGGCCAAGAAGATAAAACAAATTTTGAAAACCAGAAACCCAGAAAGGGCTTGCTTCTCTTTCTGGTTTTCTCCCCTCCAAATTCGTTCCTGCTTTCCTGTTTTCCTGATCCGTTTTCTCTCTTTGTTCAGGAGCAATGGCCTTTGAAGAAAACACGCTCCTCTTCGGCGCTGATTCGAGTGAGCGGATTGTCGCGATCGAGATGGGCGACACCGGGACGGTGCGCGTTTATCGGCGCGAAAAGGACGGGAGCACGGTAGTGGATGTCGAGCCGTTCCATCCGCTTGTTTGGGCGGATGCGGATGTCGCGGATCTCGGAATGGAAAACGCGGAGAAGCTCGCGAGCGATCTGAAATACAATTGGCTGATCACGGTCAATAGCTGGAAGGAGCTGATTGCGCTTCGCAATGGTTTGAAGAAAGCCGGCCGCACTTTCTTCGCGTTCAGCGATCCGGTGCAGCATTACCTCACCGCGAGCGGCCGGACGTTGTTCAAAGGTCTAGCGCTGGAGGAGCTGAAGCGTCTCCAGCTCGAAGTGATTGACGTTGTAGCCGGGGGCGCTGACCCCAGTTCTTCTGGCGGCGACGCCACTCCCGCCGGGGTCAGCGCCCCCGGCTACAACAACCACATCGCGTGCATCGCGCTTTCCGACAACAGCGGCTGGGAAGAACTGATCGTCGTCGATCCAGCGAAGCCCGAGGAATCCGAGCGCGACGCGCTTAAGCGCCTAACGACTCTGATCAAAGAGCGCGATCCGGACGTGATCGAAGGCCACGATCTCTTCCGCTTCGATCTGCCGTATCTCGTCACTCGGGCGCGCAAAGCCAAGGTAAAACTCGATTGGGGCCGCAGCGGCGGGTTCCTGCGGTCGCGCGCCTCCCGCCTGCAAATCGCGGAGAAGACGATCGACTACCCGAAGTTCACCGTGGATGGGCGTCACTTCGTCGACACCTTCCTGCTCGCGCAGTTTTACGACGTCGGCATGCGCACCCTCACCGGGTTCGATCGCATGGACGTCGCGGAGCACTTCGGCTTCTGCGACAGCGCGGAGTTCTCTTCGTTAACAGGCAAAAACCTCCAGCGCGAATATCTCACGAACAGTGAGCAATTCCGAAAACGTGCCCTCTGTGCGGTGCGCGAAACACGCGCAATCGCCGAGCTCCTCACCCCGAGCTACTTCATCCAGGCGCAGATCTTTCCCTACAACTACCAGGACGTAATCGTGCGCGGCAACGCCACCCGCATCAACGCCCTCTTCCTCCGCGAATACTTCCGCCGGCGCCACAGCATCCCCGAGTTGCCGATGGCGCGCGGCTTCGAGGGCGGCTACACCGCGATGTTCTTCACCGGCGTCGCGCGCGACGTCTGGCATTGCGACATCGCCTCGCTCTACCCGAGCGTCATGCTGCAGTTCGATTGCTTCCCGGTCACCGATCAACTCCAGATCTTTCGCAGCCTCCTCACCGATCTGCGCAAGTTTCGGTTGGAAACAAAAGCCGCCATGCGCGCGGCGAGCGGTCGCGCCGAGCAGCAACACCTCCACGCGCTCCAGAACACCTTTAAAATCCTGATCAACAGCTTCTACGGCTACCTCGGCTTCGCGCAGGGCCACTTCGCCGATTTCGACGCCGCCGCGCGCGTCACGCAGATCGGGCGCGAGCTCCTGCAGAAGATGATCGACTGGCTCAACTCCAGAGGCGCGCAGGTCATCGAAGTCGACACCGACGGCATC
>JACCTI010000381.1 GCA_013812515.1 Chthoniobacterales bacterium | reverse complement strand
GGACCTGCCGCCACCGCCGGTGCCAGTTCCTGGGCCGTTGGAAAATGTGATCGGCGCATTGTCTGAGCACACTGGCTTATTTGCTGGGCTCGCACTCGCTGCGATCGTGGGGGGCTTCGTCCTTTCCCAGCAACGGAAGCTGCTGGAAACCAAGTCCGCCGCTCCATCATTCGTCTCTGCGCCGTAGGCTCGCTGCGGCGCCGACCACATGTGTCTCGCTATCCCAGGTAAAATTCTCGAGACCCACCGTGAGCACGACATGCTTATGGCAAAGGTGCAGTTTGGCGGAATCAGCAAACGGATTTGCCTCGAGTATGTGCCCGAGGCAAAGATCGGTGATTATGTGCTGGTGCACGTCGGCTTCGCGCTGGCGCGGATCGACGAAGAGGAAGCGAAACGGATTTACGAAATGCTGGAGGCAATCGGCGGACTCGAAGAGCTCAATGAGCTCGACGATCCTCCGCGACCTCAGACGCTCTGGCGCAGGGTTGAACCGAGCGCGGTCAGCTAGCTTCGATCAACTTGCAGAAGTCGGCCGCGTGCGAGCCGCGCTGATTGGCCTCGGCTTTCCATCGCGTCAGATGCTTTCGCAGTGACGCGGCGAAACGGCGCGTCTCGCGCAGCTTCCGCTCGGTTTCTTCCAACGTGGCTTCTGCCATCGCCACGACACAGCGGCATGTTGTTTTGCCGTGCCCGCGCAGACTGAGAATGCGTTTGATCTCGTCCAGCGAGAAGCCGAGCGACTGCGCTTTTTTTATAAAGCGCAACCGCTCGAGCGCGGCCTCGTCGTAGGACCGATAGCCGTTGGCGCTCCGGACCGGTCGCGCGAGCAATCCGCTCCGCTCATAGAAACGGACCGAATCCGGCTTCACGCCGGCGCGGCGCGCGAGCTGCCCGATTAACAGCTTCTCACTCACATCGCGGCGCGCAGAAGAAGAGAGGCCTGCTTCTTATTGATGCGCCCCTCGAAGACAATTGCTCCGTCGACCACAACGGTCGGCATGGTGCGGATTCCGTATTGGAGCGCCTCGGCGCAATGATCCCGGTCGGTGCAGCGCCGCTCTACCACTTCGCAGCCGCACGATGAGACCGACTCTCTGATGAGCACCACCGTCTCTTCGCAGAGCGCGCAACCGGCGGTGAATATTTCGATTTTTCTTTTTGCCATGATGATCCTTTCGGTCGCGGTTACTTCGTCGTGCAGCAGCACTTCTCGAGCGTTTTGCCCGTGTGCATGCAGAGCAACTTGCCACCCTTCTGCTGCTCACAGCAGCAGGTCTTCGACTCTTTGCCGGTCAATCCGCAGACCAGCGTGGGCGACTCAGCCGCGAGCGCGACCGCACCGATTAGCGAGGCGACGATGGCGACAAGGCCACTCGTGTATCTGACTATTGTATTTTTTCTCATGCTGCACCCTAAACCTTGGAGACAGGTCCAGGGTCAAAAGAAAAAATGCGGGGAGCAAAAGACCGAAATTGCCGACGCGACGTCTACTTTGTTTTCACCGCGTCGAAATTTTTCACGAGCAGATAATTGTGGCCGTTGTACTGCGTTATCGTCCCACGCGCAGTGATCCGGTAATCACCGGCCGCGCAGGTACCGGTGAGCTTGTCCATCGCGGTGCGCTGCTCGTTAGGCAGAACGAAGACGATGCCGGGATCGGTCGACATTTGCAAGACAGTGTTGCACGACGAGCCGCCTTCGCGCCAATTGCAATAAGCGCAAATGGCGGTTCCGCTCACTTCGACGTCGTCGCCGGCTGTGATCAGCGTCCCTCTTTGCGGTAAAGGGGGAGGATTCTTCGGTGGCTCTTGCGCCGCGAGACGGGCGCTTTCCGCGGCCGCTTTTTGCTTGGCGCGCCATTGATCAAATTGCATGCCGCCGAGCACGCTCGCGACCAGGATCGCGGCGATTAACAGAGTCGTCTGAATATTTTTCATAATTCGAAAGTGGGGGCGCCCCGGTGCGAAGCGCCCCCGCCTTCTGGCTGTTACTTCGAGCAGTGGCCGCAGCAACTCTTTTGTTCCATCGGGGCCTTGGTCATGGTTCCTGCAAATCCGTTCGACAGGGTTAAGCCGAGCCCGAGCCCGACAAACACCGTCGTCGCAATGATCGCGGTTAGTTTCTTAGTCATATGGTTTTCACCTCCTTTCGCCTTTAGAATTTATCTCCCTCGGTATTCACCGAGACGTCGGATATCTGAAAGTGTTTCGACTCATCGAGAGCGGCGGAAAGCTGCGTGAGAGAGACGGGCATATGACGCTTCAACACGACGCGCGCGCGTCCGGTGTTCACGTCGACCTCAGCGCTTTCCACACCGGGCACCGCCGACAAAATTTTGCTTACTTGCTGAGCACAACCGGCGCAGATCATGCCTTGGATCTGACAGACGAGAACCGGTTCGGCTTTCACGGGCGAATGTGCTGCCCCAAACAGCGCCAGCCCGACCGAAACGAGCACGACCGCCAAGGCTCCGGCGAGCAGAGGCCGGCGCAGCAGGACCCCGAGAGCGGCCGCGCTCTGCCTTTCCGGAGCGCTGCCGGCTGCGGCAATCCGCCGATGCACGGCAGCGCGAAAACCGGGTCCAGCAGCGAATCTCGGCGCTGCAGCATAAAGCCGATCCACCGCGTCCATCTCTGCGGCACCTGTGCTCGAGAGAGGCTCGTGGCGCTCGGCACCATGGCCTGCGATGCGTGGAAGTATGCGGCGCCAGTTCATTTTTCGTCGTCCTTGTTATAAACACGGCTCCCCGGAAAAACTTGCGCTCCTTCCGCCGGATTTATGAGGGCGCGAAGTTTTTCGCGCAGAGTCAGGCGCGCCCGATGGACGAGCGATTCGCAGGCCGACAACGTGATCTCCATTCTCTCCGCGATCTCGCGGTAGGACAGCCCCTCGATCTTTGCTAAGACAAATGCCGTCCGCTGATTCTCCGGCAATGCGGCCAGCGCATCGATCAATTCCTCTTGTCTTTCGGCCTGCTC
>JACCTI010000165.1 GCA_013812515.1 Chthoniobacterales bacterium | reverse complement strand
GCCATGACGTAGGGCGCTTCGACGACCCATTTCGAACCGCCTGACGGAACGAACACGCCGAGCACGGCGGAGTAGATCGCGACGATGGCCGGAAAGGTTTTCGCAGAGGAGATCCCGACGAAGGCATGCGCGATCTGTTGACTCAGGTGAGTGGAGGTAATGATGCCCGCGATCCCGGCATAGAACGGGAACTGGAGGATGACTCCCCAGACGGCCGGCGTCGCGGCCTGCACCGCGTGCATGAGGCGCGCCGGAGTTTTGTGCAGCAGAAAACCGAGGAGCAGGAAGGTGAGGTTGACGATGTTTAGGTTGATCGCGTTCAGCGGCTCGCCGGCCTGCATGAAGTAGCGAACCAGATACGTGCCGCCGATGAGGACGATCAGCCAGTTGAGGATCGGGGAATGTTCGAGCCACTGCCCTGGCGTTGGTTTCACGACTGCCGGTGGCGGTTCGATTTCTGATATCCCGAGCTCAATTCCGAGATCGCGCGCTGTCTTGCCGCGCCCGCCCGGCGGGGTGACGAGCCACATCACGACCGTCACGACAGCGATCTCCACGGTGACGGAGACCACGCTTTGCCAAAGGAAGATGGTGTGCTGGAACGGAATGAGCCCGCCCGCGACCATGCCGTTATGGGAGACGATGTCGCGAATCTGCGACTGGAGCGCTCCCGGGGTGGCCATTTGCAGCGCAGCCGATCCGCTCAACCCTTGGGCCCAGACGCTGCCGAGCCCGAGGAAGCTGGCGGCGGCGAGCGCTCGATAATCCACGCCTTCGACGCGGCGCGCGATTTCCTTCGCGAGCACGGCGCTGAAGATGAGGCTGAAGCCCCAGTTGAACCATGCGCTCGCCATGGCGAAGAACGCCACCAGCGCGACGGCGTTCCGCGGGGTCGTCGGCCACGCCGCCACTCTGCGAATCACCCGTCCCACCGGCAGCGAGGTCGCGAGCACATGCCCGGTGATGATGACGAGCGCCATCTGCAGCGTGAATGGGATCAGCTCCCAGAAACCTTTCCCCCAGGCATCGATCACCTGCGGCACGGTCGATGGCGTGAAGGCGACACCGGCGACGACGACGATCAGTGTCGCGATAAGCGCGAAGACGAACGCATCGGGCACCCAGCGCTCCGTCCAATCGGTCATCGCGAGCGCCATGCGCGCGAAAAATCCCGGCTGGTCGGCCGGATTCGTGTTTTGCGCGGAATGCGAGCTTGGACGCGTCATCGTCCCAAGTAAGAAGGAAGAAGGATGAAGGCAGAAGGAAAAAGACGCTGCTATTCCTGGCTCGGTTGAGAGCCGTTACGAAGTAGCGATACTACGATCGCGGCGATGGAACTCGTTCAGCTCATTGAATGTCCACGCGACGCGTGGCAGGGATTGCCGCGTCAAATTCCGACGGACCGGAAAGTAGAATATCTGCGCGCGCTAGTCGCGGCGGGATTTCGGCATATCGATGCGGTGAGTTTCGTCTCGCCGAAGGCCGTGCCGCAGATGGCCGACAGTGAAGAAGTGCTGAAGCAACTCGGGCCGCAGAAAGGCGTCGAGATCATCGGAATCGTGGTGAACGAGAAAGGAGCGGCGCGCGCGATCGAGACCGGTGCAGTGACCACACTGGGGTATCCCTGTTCGATTTCGGAGACCTTCCTGCGCCGGAATCAGAACCAATCGCTGGAGCAGAATCTTGTCGTGTTGGAACAGATCCACACGCGCGCGCGTGACGCTGGATTGGGAATGGTAGTTTACGTTTCGATGGCTTTCGGAAACCCCTACGGAGATTCGTGGAACGAAGAGACACTTTCGGAAACGGCGCGTAAGATCGTTGATCTCGGGATCGCTTCAATTTCGCTCGCAGACACCATCGGCTCCGCTGCCCCGGAGCTGGTCCAACGTGTCGTTGCGGGCGTCGGATGTGAAGTGGGCGTGCATCTGCACAGCACGCGCGGGGCGGCGATCCCGAAAATTCTTGCCGCCTATGATGCCGGCTGCCGTCGTTTCGATTCCGCGATAGGCGGGCTTGGCGGTTGTCCATTCGCGCAAGACGAGCTGGTGGGAAACATCCCGACGGAGGAAGTTTTGCGCGCGCTCGAACAGCGCGGCGTGAACCTGCCGCTTCAGGCATCCCTCGCGAAAGTGACCGCGATGAACGATGCGATCACCGCTGAGTTTGCTCGTTAGGACGGTGCGCCGCGGCGTCTAAGCTGAGTGGTGGATACGCGACCAGGAAGCAAGATTAACGCGGCGCGTTTAAGCTAATCCTTGAGCCCCACATCGAACGGCGCGCCGGTCTTCGCCCGAACGTCGTCCACCGTCACGCCGGGATGCAGTTCAGTAAGGACAAGCCCGCCGCCCTCCTTCACCTCGAAGACGCACAGGTCGGTGATGATGAGATCCACGACTCCGAGGCCGGTGATGGGGAGTGTGCATTCTTTCAAAATCTTCGGGCTACCGTCCTTTGA
>JACCTI010000318.1 GCA_013812515.1 Chthoniobacterales bacterium | reverse complement strand
TTTTTTCTCCGAGGCGCGCGTAGCCCTCACCGAGTTGGACATGCGAATGCGCGTCTGATGCGGTCGTAAATGGAATTCCTTTCGCGACTGCGGACCCGATGAGCCCATCCGAGGGGTAAAGCTCGTTTACCGGCTTTCGCCAGCCGGCTGTGGAAAGCTCAAGGGCGAGCGCCTGAGCGCGAATGAACTCGAGTGTTTCCGCGGTCAGCGCTTGCACATCCACGGCCGGTCGATGCCCGTGAATCTTCACCAGGTCGAAATGCGCGAGGCAGTCGACCAGCCCGCTCGCTGCCATCTCGCGGACGCGTCGAAAATAGTCTTCATAAATCTCGTCGATGTCGCGCCCGACGAACTGTCGCGCACCAGCCGGCACGCTGTCGAACATCTCGTTAGGTGAGTCGAGGAAATGCACGGAACCAAGAACGAAATCCAATTCGTCCCAGTGCGCTTCGATCCAGCGACGACCGGCGGCTGAGTGCGCGGGATCGTTGTCGAGCTCGATCCCGGCGCGGATTTTGATGTCCGGATTCGCGTCGCGCAGGCGTTTGATGGCGCCGAAATCAATTCCTTCATGGTAGCGGTCGTGATCGGTGAACGCGATGTCACTCAATCCCTTCGCCCGCGCTGAGTCCACCCAGGGCTGCAAGAGTTCCCGCGTGTACGGTTGGACCCGATGGCCCTGCGGATGGCTATGGTAGTCGGAGAAGGGTTGAGGGTTGAGAGTTGAGGGTTGAGGAATCGTCTGTTGACCAACGTTCATACTCGTCACGGAGCGGTTAGAAATTTCTGCCGGATGCGCAGCTCGGGATATTTCGGAAAGAAGACTTCAGCGATGAAGACTTTGTTCGGCGTCAGCTCGCGCGTCGCGATCGTTTCCGCGTATTCGATGTGCTCTTGGGGATTGATGAGAACGGTGCCGATGCTCTCAGCAAAGGCGTGATTGTCCGACCAGGTGGTCAGGATTTTTTCGGCGGAATTCCGGAGATAAACTTCGAACCGCTGCGCGTTTGGAAACTCGAGCGTGATCGGCCGCTTCGCTTTATTAGCGAGCGTGAGCTTTACATCCATCTGTCGCACCTCCGAGAGCTTCAACGGTTGCGGTGAAAGCTCGAGCGTGAGAACGAGCCCGCGCAACTGGGGATCCTTGTATTCAGGGAGCGACTCGTCGGAACGAAATGGCCGCAACATTCGGCTCATCCAGCCGCGCTTTGGCGGCGTCGCGGAAGGTTCGGGTTGCTGCGCCAAAACGCTGCCGCTCAATGCGAGAAGAACGAACAACCGCACCGTGGCGCGCTTCATGAGCGGGTAATCACCAAACGTTGCAAAACGTGTCAAACCCTTTATCAATCGTCCATGAGGCGTCTCGTCGCGTGCGCCATGTTCCTGCTCCTCCTTGCAGCGGAATTGGCCGCTGCGAAGCCGCACTGCACGTTGCGCGCACACGTGGAGGGGAACGCGAATGACGGCGCGGTTTTCTCCACCCAGCTCCAATCACCCACGACGGGTAAGAAGGTCGTGATCGAGAAAATCCCCACGATTTCAGAACGGGACGTGGTGGCGTTCTATCCCGTTCCGGCGCCCGATGGAAGCTATGGCGTTCTGTTCAAGCTCGACGATCACGGGAAGCTCGCTCTCGATACTCTCAGCGTGGAGCGCCGCGGGACGTTTCTTTACGTCTTTGTGAATGGTCGACCGGCGGCGGAGTTGCAGATCGACAAGCGCGTGAGCGACGGCAAGCTTTACGTGCCGACTGGCTTGACCGCGAACGACGTCGCGCTCATGAAGAAGGATTGGCGTCTCATCGGTCAGCGCAAGAAATAGCCGTCGAGGCGACTGCTCCCTCATTGCGCGCTGTTCGTTCTTCCCAATGAGGTTAACCGCGGGATTCTTTCTCCTCAGTCTCACAGGTGTTCTTCCCCTTATGCAGCACGCTTGCGCCGACGAATCAAATCTGGCGCTCCCGTCGGATAATGATGCGCTTTTCCGCGGCGACGGAGCGGCCTTTTACCAGCACATCCGCCGCGATTACAAAGGGGTCGTTTCCTTTCCTTGGCAGGGTGGACAGTATGGGTTTGTGCGCAATCCGATCGCGACGCCGCGAGGGCTCGTCTACACGCGTTTCCACGAGGGCGTCGACATCCGTCCGGTGCAACGGGACCAGCGCGGTGAGCCGCTCGATGTCGTGCGCGCGATCGCCGACGGAACAGTCGCGCATGTGAATCTGGTGCCCGGTTACTCAAACTACGGCCGCTATGTCGTGGTCGAGCATCGCTGGGATGGCGCGAGCTACTACAGCCTTTACGGCCATCTGGCATCGACCTCGGCGAGGGCGGGGGAGAAGGTGGATCGCGGCGATCAACTCGGCGTCATCGGCTACACCGGCGCAGGGCTCGACCAATCCCGCGCGCACCTGCACCTGGAATTGAATCTTATGCTCGGGCGCCGCTTCGAATCGTGGTATGACGCGTTTGAGAAGGAGCCAAACCGCCACGGCATTTTCAACGGCATCAATCTCACCGGCGTCGATATTGCGCGGCTCTATCTCGCGTTGCGGAAACGGCCGTCACTCACGATTCCAGAGTTCCTCGCAGGCGAAGAGACATTCTATAAGGTGACGCTGCCTCCATCGCGGAACTTCGACCTGCCGGAGCGTTATCCGTGGCTGTTGCAGGGCGCGAAGTCCGAATTCGTGGGCGCTTGGGACATCTCCTTCAATCGTGCCGGCGTGCCGCTGAAGGTGGAGGCAAAGGAAAGGACGGTCCCGATGCCGACTCTCTCCTATGTGAAGAAACAAAGCGGTGATTACTCCGATCTGACTCGCGGCGTAATCAGAGGAACGGCCGAGAACGCCAGTCTCTCCGAAAACGGCCAGAAGCTGATGCGGTTGCTCATTTGGCCGGACTGACGAAAATCGAGAGCGTGGCGTGCTTCTGAAGGTCTGATTTCGGTGAGGATGATGACACGTCGCAAGTTTCTTGCCCGGCACGCATCGAGCCGATGAACCTGCGAACTACGGCGCTGCGGCTGCGCGACGATGCTTCGCTTCCTACACTTTAGCGGTTTCCACTACAAAGGCGACGCGCGATATGATTTCGGCTTGTTCGAAACGCCCGGCGGTCCGCTTTACGTGAACGTCGGGATTGGGACCTACTGCTTTCCGTGGCGTTTCAACTGCCGGCCTGAGCTCACTCTCGTGACAATGTAGAGGCGCTTGTGCCAAGCGCCTAGACCGCAAAGAAATTCCCTAACAGGAAGTCGGGACGCGTTGCGCGAGAGCGACCGCGTGCGGAATCGCGCCCGCCACAATCCCGAGGCATTCCACGGCCCCGGATGGCTTCCCCGGCAGACCGATGACTAACGACTGCTCGACCACGGCTGCCAGGCCGCGGGAGAGAATCGCGTTGGCCGTGATCTTCATGGACTCCATCCGCATGGCCTCCCCGAACCCGGGCAATTCCACCCGCATGATGGCGCGGATCGCTTCCGGCGTGACGTCGCGCGCGGCAATGCCCGTGCCTCCCGTCGTCAGGATGAGCCCGCAGCCTTGCGCGCTGAAGGCACGGATCGTCTCCTGAATGGGCGTCATTTCGTCAGGAATGATTGCTTCGCTGTGCACCCGCCAACCATGACCTTCGGCAGCGGTTTTTACCGCCGGCCCCCCGAGATCCGCGTATTCGCCGCCCGAGGCGCGATCCGAAATGGTAATGATGCCGACAAGGATTTGCATGAGGGTGCTTCTGTAGCGGCGTTCTATGACCGCCGGATTCGGTGATGTTGCCCGGAAAGTTCGGCGGTCATAGACCGCCGCTACAAATTAAAGATCGCGCTTCGTCTTCTTGAGTAATCGAATTCCGGTTATTTCCATCTCTTTGTCGACCGCTTTGCACATGTCGTAGATCGTGAGAAGCGCGACTGAAACGCCGGTCAACGCCTCCATCTCAACACCTGTCTGCGCAGCAGTCCGTGCGGTGCATTTCACTTCAATGGCGGTCTCGCCTAACGAGAGATCGACATCGACATGGCTGAGGTTCAGGCCATGGCAAAGCGGAATAAGCTTCGATGTCTGCTTCGCCGCTTGCACGGCAGCGATCCGCGCGGTCGCGAAGACGTTTCCTTTCGCAATCTTGTTCTCGGAAATCAGCTTCAGCGTCTCAGGACGAAGAGCGATCCGGCCAGCCGCGATTGCTTCACGCGCGCTGAC
>JACCTI010000304.1 GCA_013812515.1 Chthoniobacterales bacterium | reverse complement strand
CAGATGGGCGAGTTTTTTCGGAAAGCGCTTCTCGCCTACAAACGCGCGAATAAAATGCCCACGAGCGGCGCAGTCGATGCCTCATTTCTCGCCGAAGTGCCAAAGGCGTTCACAACGTGGGTGATCCCACCCGAGGCGGAGAATTTTGTCGGGCTCACCTCAGGAAAGCCATCCGAGCAGGCGAAGCTGAAGGCGTTGAAATACGGCTCGCTCCTCGAGCTCGTGTGCGAACGCTTTCACGCCGCCGAGGCCTTCATTCGCAAGCTGAACCCGGGCATGAATCTCGATCAACTCACGCCCGGCGACACGGTTAAGGTGCCGAATGTAAATCCATTCAAGATCGAAGATCTGCGGGAGGGCTTTATGCCGGACAATCCACAGTTCGCGTCGCGGAAGGTCATCGTCGATACGCACGAACGCTTCCTCGAGATCCACGAAGCCGGCAAACTCATTGCAGAGTTTCCGATCACCCCAGGCTCTAGCACACTGCCAGCGCCGATTGGCGCGTGGAAAATTCTGGGTATCGCGACGCTGCCATGGTTCCGCCACGACGAAGGAGTCTTGAACTCAGGGGTGCGAACGGAGAAGTTCTACAACCTGCCAGCCGGACCAAATAATCCAGTCGGCGTTCTTTGGATGGGTTTGAACAAACCGCATGTCGGCGTCCATGGGACTAATAATCCAGAGACGATCGGGCGAGCCGCGAGCCACGGCTGCATCCGCACCGCGAACTGGGATGCGGCGCGAATTAAGGATTTGGTGACTGAAGGCAACGTCGTCGAAATATTCTAGGTAGACGCCGCGTTGCAATGTCCGGCGCGCATGGCTGCTGGGTGACCGTCCGATAGCGCAACTGGCTTTCCGCACTCGTGGATGGCGCAGCGCGCCGTCATTACCAGGGGACCATCGTCGAGATTTCCCACGCGCTGACTCCTTCGGGGTGCGAAGCGGAGCTGACGCTCCTCCCGTTGCACTTTTGTCGTCTCGAGCCGCGGAGACGGCGAGGGAACTCGCATGTAAAATACCGGCGTCGTCCAGTCGCGGCGGACAACCTGACCCCGGCGACGCGAACGCGGCTACTCCTAACAGTCCGGGTGCGCGCACCGGCCATTTCCGGCAGCCGGGGCCAGCGCTCCCGGCTACAACTCGCATTTTGGGGCCGAAATCAGTTTCCGCAATGCACTGGGACGCGCGGTGTGGAGAGTGCGCTAAAAAAATAATTCGCGCGGATTCGCGAAGGCGTGCGTCTAGGCTGGTGAACGGATCTAAATGGATTCTACCGACCGCGACATTTACCGGGCTGCGATTCAAGGCGATCGGGACGCCTTCGAGCTGATTATCCGGGCGAACAGCCGAACGCTTTTCGCGATCGCGTTTGGCGTGCTTCAGAATCGCGCCGAAGCCGAAGACGTGGTGCAGGACGCATTCGTGAACGCCTGGAAATCGCGCTGGCGCGTGCGCGAGTCGGAGAAGTTCCCGGCTTGGCTGGCCACGATCGCGCGACATCGCGCACGCGATCTCGCGCGCAGCCGGCGCACCGTTCCCTTGGAAGCTGAATGGGACGAAGCGCTGGATCCGACGGCGGAAGCGACAGAGGAAACGCGCGCAGCTCATGTGAATGGGCAGGTGCACGCCGCGCTCGCTGCCTTGCCCGAAACACATCGCGTCGCGCTCATGCTGCGCTACTTCGACGCCCTCGATTACGCCACGATCGAGCGCACTCTTGGGTTAACGAACGGCGCGCTCCGCGGTATTCTCGGACGCGCGCTGCAAACCATGCGCAAACGCCTCCAGCCGGCGCTCGCTTCGATGGAGTAGCGATGGGCGCGAACAACATCACACCGATTCTCTCCGAGCGGAACGCCTGGGGAACGCACGCGGGCAGCGTGCTGGTTTTCGCATTCTGCGAAAACAAACTTTGCCCCAAGCCGACGTTGCGTGCGACGACACCGCTCGAGAGAAAGTTCGTTTCGGCAAAATGCCGAAACCAGCACGCTAGAAGCGTGCGCTCCCGAGACGCAGAGCGGCCCTCCACCGCTGTTGCCGCCTAACCATATGGCAACCATCCACGACATTCACAACGACACCGAGAGCTGGCTGGCTGCCGCGGTGCACGACCAGCTCTCGCCCGAGGAACGCGCGCAATTCAACGAACACCTCGCCACCTGCGAAACGTGTCGCGCCCTTCACCAAGAAGAACTCACCATAAACACAATGATCGAATCCACCCTCGAAGAAGCGAAGCCGGACCTCGCGTTCGAACAGCGAATCCTCTCCAGCTTTCGCCGGAAAGTCCCGCAGCGTGCTGGCCTAACGAGTCTGCTCGCCGCTCTTTTTCGGCTGCGCGCCACGCAAATCACCGCAGTTGCGGCGGTGCTCCTTACACTCATTCAACTCGGGCGAATTGTTACCGGCGAACGCTCCGGACCTGCATCGCGTATTGGAACCGCCGCTATCCGCGAAACGCGCGACGAACGCTCGCCGCTCGCTCTGGCGAAGGGAGCCAACGACTCCAAAAACGAATATGACAGCCTCGCCTCGACGGTCGCGAATCCGCCTCCCCCAGAAGCGCCGGCGCTTGAGGATTCCGCGGGGATCGCTCCCGCACCGATGTTGAGCAAGCCACTGGCGCAGCGCGACGCGCCGGAAACGCGCAAGACAGCGGCGGCGCAGACGGAATCCGCCGCCAACGACAGCGCGCCGGCAGCTGTCGCGGAAGAAAATATGGAACAGAGCGGGCCCACAACGGGCGCGCCTGACAACCGCAAGCTCGTCCGCAACGCCAGGGTCGAGCTTGAGATCCTGAAGTTCGACGAGGCGGTCCAACAGATCACCGCTCTCGCGACGGAAGCTCGCGGCTACATTGCGACGAGCAGCTCTGAGAAGCAGGCAAACGGAAAATTGCGCGGCGAAGTTGTCGTCAAGGTTCTGCCTGAAGCGCTCAATGCCTTTCTGCTGAAACTGCGCGGACTCGGCGACTTAAAAAACCAGACGCTCGGCACCGAAGACGTGACGAAGCAGTATTTCGACACCGACTCGCGCCTTAAGAATGCGCGCCTCATGGAGGGGCGGCTGATCGACATTCTCCAGACAAAGAGCACCAAGGTGGCCGACCTCCTGGAAGTAGAGAAAGAACTCGGCCGGGTGCGCGCGCAGATCGAGCAGATGCAGGGGGAATTGAAATACATGGATGCGCAGGTCCAGTTCGCGACCGTCACGATCACGCTGGCCGAAAAAGACATGAACGTGCCCGCAGCCTTCCTCTTGAAACGACGAGCACAGCTGGCGCTCTTCTCGACTGACGTGGAGAAGACCTTCGCGGAAGTGAAAAGCGTCGTGGACGGGTCGAAGGCGCAGATCTCTTCATCCACGCTCGACCGCGACAGCGCCGGCGAAGTAACCGCACAGCTCGTGTTGTTGATCGTGCCGGAGGAAGCGGACGCGCTCATCGGACGCGTCAAAGGCATGGGACGCGTGCAGAATTACAACGAGCAAACCGATCGCATCGCGCAGGGCGGCACGGGCATGGCTGAGAATGCGAAAGTTCAGCGCGACAAGGTGGAGCTGAGGATCACGATTTCCCGCAACGAACAGGAACCGGCACTGCAAACGACTAGTCTGCGCATCCTCACCTCAGCCGTCTCCGACAAGGTCGCGCTCCTCAAAGAAAACGCCGCGAAATCCGGCGCCGAAATCCGCAGTTCCTCCTTCAGCCGGAATCCGGACGGCCAGGAGTATGCAAACCTGACGCTCCGCGTTGCAATGAAGAACTACTCCGCGCTGGTGAGTTCGTTCGAGCAACTCGGGAAAGTCAAAGACGTGAGCGTGCAACGTGAAGATCGCCGCGGCGTGATCAACGAAGAAACGGCGCCGGCTGATGTCAGCATCCAAGTTTACAGTCAACCGGACATTGTCTCGGACGACTCCGGGCTGTTCGCGACTATTCGCCACACGCTTGCGCAAGGTGTCTCCGCGCTCCTGTGGAGCCTGCGCATGGTCGGCGTGGGGATCGCGTTTCTGGCGCCGTGGGCGCTCGCGCTGGCGTTCATCGCGTGGGTTCTCACGAGAGTTTCGCGGACGCGCAAGGCGCGGACCGCGAAGCAAAACGCTTCCGGTGCCAAGTAAACGCACCCCAAGACTGCTTAAAGAAGCAGCGCGAAGACCGGCGTCAGCAGAACCAGATCAGCCAGGGCGGTGCGGAGGTCCGCTTGCACCTTATCTCGAAAGAAGTGGACGCCCGCCAGCAAAGCCGCACTCACGCTAATACCCACAAGCACGCCCCGACCAGTGTTTGCTGCGAAGAAAAGAACGCCACTCGCCACCGTGAGAAGCACCAGCGCAACCTGCAAATACGGCCCAACCTGCGGAAAGGCAGTCGCGACGGAGATACGTCCTTGCGCAACATCCAAGCCGCGCTCCCACACGGCGATGCTGACGCAATTCAGGGAGCACAGGAATGCAAATAACAACCAGGCCGGTAACATCTCACTCGTTAGGCCGGCGACGAGCGGCACCATCGTTCCAGCAGCGAAGAGGAAGCCGATGCTGATCTCCTTCAACGGCACAATTCTCCAGCAGGAAGGTCGCCACTGATTCACGGTCAGGTAGGCGAGCGCGAAAAGCCCCACTTCTCCTCCCGCCAGCAACGTTCGCGCTTCGACCTGCGTCCCGATGACGAGCAGGTCAGCGGTGGCGATGATGCCAATCCAGGCCAGCCACAGAGGGCGACGCCGTATGCAAAAGCGCTGCCGCAGAGAAGTCGACCCGAGGTCCGCCAAGGCGACGCTGTCGCCGAATCTATCCGCGAGATAAATCAGCCACGCGGTCAGGAATAGCGCTGACCCCGCGCCGAATGCGCTGGGAAGATCAAAGTGCCGCGCGAAGAGGAATGCCCAGATGATCGCGACGAACGGCGCGTCCAAGCAAACGAGATGCAACCACAGGAGAGGCGACACTCTTGTCGCCTCCAGTCCATCTTTCCCGGCGCTGGCGAAAGGAGTGTCGCCACTCCGGTCCGCAAAGCTCTTGCTCGCCGTCGTCTCAATCATGCGTTAAACTTGCTCGCGCCAAGCGGCCCTTTCTTCCTATGAGCAAAAACGGCATCTCGATGAACAATGCGGCAGTCGCCGCGCTTCCGAAACACCTTCTCCAATTCGCCGTCGATCAGCGCTACGACGAATACACCTCGGTCGATCACGCGGTCTGGCGTTTCATTATGCGGCAGAACACTTATTTCCTGAAGGAATACGCGCACAAGGTTTACTTTCAGGGGCTGCTCGAGACTGGCATTTCTTTCGAGCGCATCCCGCGCATCGAGGAGATGAACGATATTCTTGGCCGCATCGGATGGGGCGCAGTCGCGGTCGATGGATTTATCCCGCCCGCCGCCTTCATGGAATTCCAAGCCTACAAGGTGCTCGTGATCGCGTGCGACATGCGCCAGATCCACCACATCGAATACACGCCCGCGCCCGATATCGTGCATGAAGCCGCAGGTCACGCGCCCATCATTGTCGATCGCGAATATTCCGACTACCTCCAGCGCTTCGGCGAAGTCGGCGCGAAGGCGATGCAGTCGAAGAAGGACTTCGAGTTATATGAGGCCATCCGGCATCTCTCGATTCTAAAGGAATTACCGAACTCCGATTCGCACGAGCTCGCCCAGGCGACCGAGTTAGTCGAGGAACGCCAGAAGAATCTCGGCGAGCCGTCCGAGATGGCGCTTCTTTCCCGGCTGCACTGGTGGACGGTCGAATACGGGCTGATCGGCACGCTGGAGCAGCCGAAAATCTACGGCGCGGGGCTGCTCTCCTCGATCGGCGAATCGGTTTCGTGTCTCGAAGCGGAGGTGAAGAAGATCTCGTATTCAGTCGATGCGGCGAACACCGCTTTCGATATCACGACGAAACAGCCGCAGCTTTTCGTCTGCCGCGATTTCCAGCATCTGACTGACGTTCTCGAGGAGTTCGCAAGCCGCATGGCCTCTCAGGTGGGCGGGCTCGAGGGCATCAAAAAGGCGATCCACTGCAAGAACACGACGACGTGCCAGTACTCATCCGGGCTGCAAGTGAGCGGCACATTCGATGAGGTGCTGAAAGGCGAGAAGGAAACGCCGATCTACCTGCGCACGTCTGGCCCAACGGCTCTCGCCTTCGCCGACAAACAACTCGACGGACATGGCATTGATCAGCACAGGGAAGGCTTCGGCTCACCGATCGGCCGGTGGCGGAACACGAATGCCGCGCCGGAAAGCTTGACGCAGGATCAGCTTCGCAGCCTGGGCATCGATCCTGGGAAGAAGACGACGATCCACTTTGAAAGCGGCATTGTGGTGAGTGGCCGCGTGGAGAGGATTATGCATCGTGATGGCAAGTTGCTCGTCCTCACCTTCTCCGAGTGCCGCGCGAGCTTAGACGATCGCGTCTTATTTGACCCCCGCTGGGGAACCTACGACATGGCCGTCGGCGCGCGCATTACCTCGGTCTTCAACGGCGCGGCGGACAAGGATTCGTACAATCAGGTCGCGCTCATTCCAAAGGAGCGGACGATCAAAGTGCCCTCGGACGCGAAGCGCCGAAAGCTGGAGAATCTCTACCGGCAGGTGCGCGACATTCGGGAGCGAAAGGTCGGATACGAGAGACTCGGCGAAATCTGGGAAACGCAGCAGGCAGAGCACGCTGACGATTGGCTCCTCTCGCTGGAAATCTTTGAGATCCTCGATGAAGCCGGCGAGCAGAACGATCTGAAGCAGAATATCGTGGCTTTTTTGAATCAGCGGAAACTGACCGCCAAAGACAAAGCCACATTGATCGAGTGGGGCTTCCGATTGGTCACCTATCACAAAGCCGGGCTCCAGACTGCCGCGCACTAGTGGTGCGCCTCCAAACGCGAATCGGCCGGCACGCGTAGCCTGCGCTAGCTACTTTCGCCCGAAAAATTTGCGAAAAGACTGGAACACCCGGTTGGGGAGCGCCTCCGCGCGTTGTCCTGGGTCAGCCAGCCGCTGTGCGAGCTGCGTCTGCAATCCGCCATGAACGGCGCAGCCGGCCGTCGGAATCTTATCGACCGGCAGCACGATCTCGTAGCCGGCGCCTACCGCAAGACATTCGTCCGTCGCGAGCTGGTTCGATCTCGCGCAAACCGTGGCGCGCGCGAGCTGCATCGTCGGTTGGAAAGGCCGCGCGGGATAAAGCTGCGCGGCCTTCGTCATCACATTCGCCCAAACCGGCAAGGCAAGCGCGGCTCCGTAGCCTTGCGACATGATCGTGGCCGGTTGATCGAACCCGACCCAGACACCGCACGTGATCGCCGTGGTATAACCAAGGAACCACGCGTCTTTGTAGTCGTCCGTCGTGCCGGTCTTGCCGGCTGCGGGCAATTTGAAGCCTAACGACTTGGCGCTCGCCGCGGTGCCTTTCGTGAGCACTTGCTCCATGAGCTGCGACGCCATCCAGGCGGCGCTCGCATCCATCGCCGGCGCCGCGATGTGCGCCGCGCGGTAAATCGGATGGTGATCCTGATCGTCGATCCGCTCGATGATGTACGATTGCTTCCGCACGCCAGCGTTCGGGAAGATGGTGTATGCGGCCGTGAGATCCTTCAGGTTTGTCTCGAACGAACCAATGTACGTGGCCGGCCCGCGCGGGATCTCCCCAAGCCCGAGGCTGGCTGCTTCTTTCTGCACCTCGTCGACGCCGGCAAACTCGCCGATGCGAACCGTCATCGTGTTCCGCGAATGGACCAGACCGTAGGACGCCGGCTGCACGCCGTTGTAGGTGTTATCGGAATTCCCCGGAGACCAATTGCCCGCTCCCTGGATCTCTCCTCGCTGAATCGGGCCGTCACTGATGGCCGCGCCGGGCAGTAATCCGCGGGAAAAGGCGAGCGCGTAAACGAATGGCTTAAACGACGAACCGATCTGACGATTCGCCGGCGCGATCGCGCGGTTGAATTTGCTCTGGCCGTAATCACGACCGCCGACGAGGGCCCGCACACCGCCGCTGGCATTGTCGATCGCCACGACCGCGCCTTGCAGATAGGGCATGGCCGCGTCCTCACCCTCCGCGGGTGCGCGGTAATTCGATTTCGCCGGATGACGGAACCCCCGCTCATGCTCGACTTTGCTCAGGTGCGTTTCGAGCGCCTGCTCCGCGGCTTTCTGCACCGCCGGATCCAGCGTCGTGTAAATGTAGAGGCCGCCGAAATCGATCTGCTCCGGCGTGAGGATGTTGTTCAGGTCGCGTTGGACCGCATCCATCGCGTAGTTTTCCTGGATCTGCGCAAGGCGCTTCGGATTTGATGTGACCTTCGCGACCCGCGCCTGTTCCGCCTGCGTCGGGCTGATCTTCTTTAGCTCGAGCATGCGGGCGAGCACCGTATTGCGTTCCGCACCCGCGCCTTCCGGATTCCTCAAGGGTGAGAACCGGTTCGGGCTCCGGATTAAGCCAGCGAGCAGAGCAGCTTCGGGCAGATTCAACTTGGCCGCGCTCTTGCCGAAGTAGGCCTGCGATGCAGTCTCAATCCCGTAGCAACCGGAGCCGAAATAAATCCGGTTCACATAGAGCTCGAGAATTTGCTGTTTCGTGAATTGCCGCTCGATGCGCAGGGCCACCATCGCTTCCAGCATCTTGCGTTTCAAATCTCGGCCGCCGAGCGGAAGACTGTTGCGCGCGAGCTGTTGCGTGATCGTGCTCGCGCCTTCTTTGAGCGAGCTGCTGGCCACGTTCCGATACAACGCGCGCGCCACTCCCCGGGGATCGAGCCCGCCATGCTCGAAGAACCGCGTGTCCTCGCGCGCGACGAGAGCATCAATGAAAAAGGGCGAGACTTGATCGAGCGGAACGATGAGACGGTTCGCGCCGGCCAGCCGGCTGTACATCTTGCCGTCGACATCGAAGACGGTGTTTCGTTCCGGCATTTCGCCGACCTTCTTCAGATCATAGGTCTGCGCCCACAAGCCGTAGAAGGCGACTACGCCGAAGCCGATCGCCAGGACTAGGACTGCGAGCGTGAGTTTCAGCCCGAGCCGCCAGCGCGATTTCCTGCCCGCGCTTCCCGATCGCCTGGCCGGCGCGCGGCGTGTGAAGAGTTTCATGCGAGACGGATGGAAACAGGATAGAAGACGAACGGCGGCAAGTTTACGCGTGATTCCCGCAGATCAAAATCGAGCGCCTCCAAAGGAAAAGGCGCCGGTCGCCCGACGCCTTCGCACTTCCTCTGCTCTGGCTCGCTTTAGAAGCGCATTCGCACCGGACTCTCGTGCTGCTCCGTCGGACAGGGCGCGTTGATCGGCACCTCGGGTTCCTCCGTGTTCGCCTGCACGAGATGGTTCTCGACCAGGTAACGCTCGACGTCCTCGCCGCTCACATCAGCAACCATTTCGCCGTTGATCTCAACGCAGGGCGACAAAGGCTGGCCGCTTTTCGTTTCCATTTCCCAACGGAAAGCGGGGTTCTGGATGATGTCTTTCTCGGTATAGGGAAGATTGTATTTGGCGAGCACCGCGCGAACACCGGCACTCCAGCCGCATTGGGTCTTCAGGTAGGCAGTAATCTGTGGCGTATCCATGACCGCTACCTTAGCACGAACCTGACAAGCGGCATCTGGATTGAGATAGAACTTTCGGTTCGGCCCCGGTAAAACGAGAAGACTCCAATGCCTCGCAAGCGCTCATCCGGAACGAACACCAATTCCACGGCATGTTCGTGCAGTCGGAGAAATTCGTCGAAGCCCACGGCGGCAAGCTCGGCGACATCAGCATTTACGGCCAGGAATCGAACCCCACCACCCGCCGCCTCGCCGTCATGAACCTCGCCCTACGCGGCATCGAGGCCGACTTCGGCCCAGAGCACGCCGACACCTTCCGGCGCGACCTCCAACCCGACCTCCGCGCCGACTACGTCCTGGCCAACCCGCCCTTCAACGACTCCGACTGGTTCCGCAAAGACGACGACGTACGCCGGCAGTATGGCGTCCCGCCCCGGGGCAACGCCAACTTCGCCTGGGTGCAGCACTTCATCCACCACCTCGCGCCGCAGGGCATGGCCGGCTTCGTCCTCGCCAATGGCAGCATGTCCTCCAACCAATCCGGCGAAGGCGACATCCGCCGCGCCCTCATCGAGGCCGACCTCGTTGACTGCATGGTCGCCCTCCCCGGCCAGCTCTTCTACAGCACTCCGATACCTGTCTGCCTCTGGTTTTTGGTCAAATCCAAAGCCGCGCGCACAATCAAGCACGCAGATAACTCGACGCTCGATAGCTATCGAGATCGTCGACGCGAGACCCTCTTTATCGATACGCGAAAAATGGGCAAGCTCATCGACCGCATTCATCGTGAACTAACCGACGATGACTTAGCGAAGATAGTTCACACCTATCGCGCCTGGCGTTCCGCTCCTTCTCATAACTCTCAATCATCGACTAACACCTACTCCGACGTCCCCGGCTTTTGTAAGGCAGCAACGACGGCGGACATTGTCTCTCATGGCTATGTGTTAACCCCGGGTCGCTACGTCGGAGCGGAGGAAGTAGAAGACGACGGCGAACCATTCGAGGAAAAGATGCCGCGACTTGTCGCCGAACTGCATGCCCAGTTTGTTGAGTCCGCGAAACTCGAAGAGGCCATTAAAGCAAACCTGCAGGGACTAAGTTATGGCACGTGAAGGTTGGGAGCAGACCAAGGTAGGTG
>JACCTI010000301.1 GCA_013812515.1 Chthoniobacterales bacterium | reverse complement strand
GGCCTAACGAAACGCTTCGGCAACTTCACGGCCGTCGATCACGTCAGCTTTCAAGTCGGCCGTGGTTCCATCTTCGGCTTCCTCGGCCCGAACGGCTCCGGCAAATCCACCGTCATCCGCATGCTCTGCGGGATTCTGACGCCGACCGAAGGGATCGCTCGGATCGGCGGGCGCGATGTGATGCGGGAAGGCGATGCGATCAAATCGATGATCGGCTATATGTCGCAGAAGTTTTCGCTCTACGACGAACTGACGGTGAATGAAAACCTGGTGTTCTCCGGGAAGCTTTACGATTTGAGTGGCAGCCGTCTTAGAGAGCGACGCGACGAGCTGATCGCCATCACGCATCTTGAACCGTATCTCGACCGGCGCGCCGCGCTCCTCTCCGGCGGCTGGCGGCAGCGGCTCGCGATGGCCTGCGCGCTGATGCACAAACCGACGGTGCTTTTCCTCGACGAACCAACCGCCGGGATCGACCCGGTCGCGCGTCGCGAGCTGTGGGATTTGCTCTTTGAATTCGCCGGCCAGGGAATGACACTCTTTGTCACGACGCATTACATGGATGAAGCAGAACGGTGCGATCACGTCGGCTACATCTATATGTCGCGACTGATCGTCTGCGGGGAACCGGACGAGTTAAAGGAGATGCCCGACGTCAGCCCGCCCGGCACACGGCGGCTCGATGTGACCTGCGATCACGTCACGACCGCGTTGCAGACAATGCGCCAGGTTGAAGGGGTGCAAAGCGCGACGGTGTTCGGTCAATCGATGCACCTGCTGGTCGCTGATCACATCAGAGAAGCGCAGATAGAAGATCGCCTCCGCAGCGTCGGCATCGTTAAATCCGAGATCCACGAGATCGGTCCATCGCTGGAGGATGTTTTTGTTTCTCTGACGGCGAAGCATTCGCGGAACGGTTCGCCACCCCGCGCGCCGTCATCCCGAACCGCCGAAGGACGGAGAGGGACCTCACACATGCAATGAAGACGTTCTACGTCTACATGCTGACCAATCGAAGCCACGTCGTCTTATACATCGGAATCACGAACAGCCTGGTTCGTCGTGTCTATCAGCATCAGCACAGTGAGATCAGCGGGTTTACGAAGGGCTACAACGTGAATCGTCTCGTCTATTACGAGTCATTCAACGACCCGCGCGACGCGATCTCGCGCGAGAAGGAACTGAAAGGCTGGCGGAGCAAGAAGAACGCGCTCGTCGAAACACTAAACCCCAAGTGGGCCGAACTTTCGGGAATGCTCTACCAGCCGGCGCGAGGTCCCTCGCCGTCTCCGCGGCTCGGGATGGAAAGGAGCGGGAGCGCGGCATGACAGCGAAACCTTTCCGCGGCCTGAACGCCATTTTGTTCAAAGAATTCATCAGCGTCCTGCGCGACCCGATGACCCTCTTCTTCATGCTCTTCCCGCCGCTGATCGAGATGATCGCCTTCGGCTACGCCCTCGATAACGACGTGAAGCACATGGGGATGGCGGTTTTGAATGAAGACCGCACGGTGGAGAGCCGGCAGCTGCTGGATCGCTTCGTCAATACGGAAACGTTCCGCATTGTCGGCGAAGTGCAAAATGTCGAAGAGCTCGCGAGCGAAATCCGCAAGGGCCGCGCATATGTGGGCCTCCAGATCCCGCCCCACTTCACGCGCGACTTGCGCGCCGGCTATCCCGCGCAGGTGCAGATGCTGATCGACGGCTCGAACTCCACCACTGCGCTGCAGGCGCTCAACACCGCCGTCACGCTCGCTCTTTCGCAATCCGTCGAGCGCATGATGCGCGAGAGCGGACGCGTCCACATCCCGATCGAGGTGCGTCCGCAGATGCTCTACAACCCGACGATGCGCAGCCCGAACTTCTTTGTGCCGGGCGTAATCGGAGTGGTGTTACAAATCGGCACCACCTTCGCGACCGCCATGGCGGTCGTGCGCGAGCGGGAGCGTGGCACGCTTGAGCAATTACTCGTTAGCCCGCTCAGCAGTTGGGGGCTCATGCTCGGCAAACTCATCCCCTATTGGTGCCTAGGCATGACCATGGCGATTCTGCTCTTCGGGATCATGCGCTTTGTCTTCGCCATCCCCATCGCGGGTAGCGTTGTCGCCATGATGATCGCGACGATCGTCTACGTTTTCGCCTTGCTTAGCCTGGGCCTGCTTGTCGCAACGAAGGCTGAGAACCAGATGCAGGCACTGCAAATGTCGATGGCTTTCATCCTGCCGAGCGTCTTTTTCTCCGGCTTCATTTTTCCGCGGGAAACCATGCCCGCGATCTTCTACGGGATCGGCGCGATTATGCCGACGACCTACTTCATCGCCCTCATGCGGGCGATCATCCTGCGCGGCGCGACGTTCCTCGAGTATTGGCAATCGCTCGCCATCATGACCGCCATGGCCGTGCTGCTCTTTTCCGTCTGCGCCCTGCGTTTTCGGAAAAAGATCGGCTGAACAAGGTTTGCCGTAGAGCCGCCCGCCGCGATTGCATCTGGGGAGCGCATGCTTGTAGCATGCCGGTCGGCGCGTACCGCGCCGACGAACTTTCGTTGCCGTAGAAATGTTGCACGCGGCGGAACTCGCTTGAAGGCGGCGAAAGTTCGTTTCGGCGAAACGTCGAAACCAACACGCCCCAAGCGTGCCGCTCCCCGACCTGCGCGGACAGTGTCTCAATTGACACGTTGCGCAATTGGCAGATGAGCGTGATGACTTGCTTCTCCCGCACTCATGGAAATCATCCCGCGCTCGCCTAACATGCCCACCGGTCTTCAGGTGAAGCCCTTCCGTCTCGTCCTGGGGGTGATCGCGCTCATCGGGCTTCTCATCACCCTGGTTTCTCTCTTCTTTGGCTTCGTTTCCATTCCGGCGAACTCCGTCGGCCTAAGAATGCGTTTCGGCGCTTATCTCAAGACGGAGAACCCCGGGCTCGCCTACGCGTTGCCCTATGTGGACGAAATCCAGATCATCCCGACCCAGCGGCTCCTGAAGCTGGAGTTCGGATTCGCGAGCAGGAATGCAACCAACGTTTTCCAAGGCGACCGCGATTCTGAAGACACCGAGACGATGATCACCGGCGACCTGAACACGGCACTGGTTCCGTGGGTCGTGCAATACCGGATCATCGATCCGCGGATCTATCTTTTTGGCGCGCGCGAGCCGGAAAAAACGCTGCGCGATCTTTCCGAGAGTGTGATGCGGGAGGTGATCGGCGACCGCACGGTCGACGAAGTGCTCACCATCGGGCGACACGACATCGAGAGCGCCAGCTTGGATCGCCTGATCAATTTGTCGTCGGAATACGGGCTCGGTTTGCAAATCCAACAGGTGCAGCTCGCGACCGTGCGTCCGCCCGCAGTGGTGCAGGCGGCGTTCAACGAAGTGAACCAGGCACAGCAGGAAAAGCAGACTGCGATTAACCAGGCTTGGGCGGTTTACAACGATGCGGTCCCGAACGCCCGCGGCCAGGCGAAAGCCCGTGAAAAGCAAGCCGAAGCCTACGCTTTTCGGCGGATCAATCAGGCTAAAGGCGACGCGGACAAATTTAATCTACTGCTGGCCGAGTATCGCAAAGCGCCGGAACCGACTCGCCGCCGGCTCTACCTCGAAGCGATGGAAGCGATCATGCCCGCCTTGGAGAAGAAGGTGATCGTGGACGACAGCATCAAAGGCATTCTGCAAACGTTGCCGCTCGCGGAACCGGCAACGCCCAAAAACGCGCGCTGACATGGCCATCCACCCGAATTCCTACGTAGCGCCGGCGCCGCTCCGTTTCCTGCAGAGCCGAGTCATGTCGCTCCTCGGGCTCTTTTTTCTCTTCACCGCGTTGAAATGGGGCGCGCTTCTCTTTGTCGTGCATCAATACGAAACCGTCATCATCACGCGTTTCGGCAAAGCCCTTCGGACCGAGCAAACGCCTGGCCTGAAATTCAAGGTGCCGTTTATCGACAAGCTCCACCGTTTCGATAACCGCATCCTCGCCTGGGAAGGACCGCCTACTGAGTGCCCGACGAAGGACAAGCTTTATATCATCGTCGATTCATTCGCCCGCTGGCGGATCAGCGATCCGCTTCTCTATTACAACCGCTTGAACGACGAACGGAGCGCTCTTTCGCGCCTCGACGATATTCTCATCAGCGAAACGCGCACCGCTGTCGCGACCCACGACTTGGTCGAGATCATCCGCGTCACGAAGGGCCGTCAGCCGCTGCGCGATCAGGAGATGGAACAAAGCGGCACGATTCTCCCCAGCACCATTCCCGACATCGCGCTGGGCCGCGGCACGATCGAAAAACAGATCACCGAACGCGCTCGCGAGAAGATCGCCGACTTCGGCATCGAGCTGCTCGATTCGCGTTTCAAACGGAGCAAATACAACCCTGCGGTCGCCGCGAAGATCAACGACCGCATGTCGAGCGAGCGCCATCAGATTGCGGCGCGCTTCCGTTCGGAAGGCAAAGGCGAAGCAGCCAACATCAGCGGACAGAAGGAAAGCGAGGTCGCCTCGATTACTTCGACGGCGAACAAGCAGGCACTGAAAATCGAAGGCGAAGCGGACGCCGAAGCGGCGCGGATTTATACAGCGGCCTTGAACACGCCCGAGGCGCAGGACCTGTATCTTTTCCAACGCAGCCTCGAAGTCGCGCAAGCTGCTTTCAAGGGCGACACCACGGCGGTGATCTCGACCAACAGCGATCTCGGTCGAATCCTAAAGTCGATGAGCGAGACCGTAATGACGCCAACGCCTGCGCCTCCTGAAAACAGATAAACGCGCCTTGCCCAACGTTAGCGGCTGGAGCTTTTCCGGATAGCAGCCGGAAGTTCGTTTTCCGCGCGGCGGCGAATTGCACATAGCCATGATCGCCGAATGATGTCGCTCCCGGGATGGATCATTCTCCAGTAGACAGCAAACCGGCGGACGGAGGAGCGACCCTGGGCAAGAACCCGCGTTTCGGTCGATAGCGTCGAACCGCCACCAGCCGCAGGGCTAACGAGAAAGTTCATTGCGGCGAGCGCTACGCCCGCCGGAAGTGGTCCTCGGAACAGCTCCGGAGTGAACTCCAGAGCTGCGCGGGTTTCCGCTTGAGCGACAATGACCGTCCCGATGACGAGTTCACGCGGCGGGTCATCGCTCAGGCTGACGAATGTGGTCTGCGTGGCCACGTCAAGGAGCGGTTGCTGCCCGGGAGGATGGAGGACGTCCGCAGGCCCGGGCCGGCCGCAGCGACGAATCGCAGTCAACGTTTGGAACAGAAATATCTCGTCCGCGGTGACCGCGCGAATGGCAGCGAAGACTTCTTCCGGCGGCGCGGCAATCTGAATCGTGTGGCGTTCGCCGAACTGCCAAAGCGGCATCCATTCATCGAGCGTGCTCAGCCGTGCCGGCGCCTGCTTCGTGCGGACAGGCCACGCGAGCGCCGCAGCGGCGATGAGCAATCCGCCGGCGGAAACTGCGGCAGCATGTCGCGTTCGGATTCGAAAAAAGCGCAGCGGTCGGAAACGCGAGACCACCCCGGCCGCGACGAGTCCAAAGCCTGCGTAAACGAAAAGAGAGTCGATCATTCTCTTCCGGTGCTCGGCAGGAGCCATTTCAAGGCACGGTGCAAATCAGCGACGGCCGCGCCTTCCACCGGCGAATTATGGTTCGCGCCCGCAATGGAAATGATCCGCTTCTCTCCGGCGTAGGCATTCACGACCAACTGTTGCCATCGTGGCGCGACGATTTCATCCTTCTCCGCCAGCATGAAAATCGCCGGAGCGCGGGCCGTCTTGGCGTTTGCGATGCTATCGAGATCGCGCGGAATCTGCAGCGCCACAGGACCCGCCAGCAGCCATAAATTCCACCAGCCAAACTGCCGCAAGACCATTTGCCGCAGTGCCGGGGGATTATGCAGAATCACGCCCGCGACCTGCCTGTGCGCGGCGATGTGCAAAGCCGCTGTCGTCCCGATGCTGGCGCCAAAAACCACAATCGGTCGTTCGCCGCTCCTGGATTTCAGCGCATCAAACGCTGCCAGCGCGGCCGGTCCAATCCGGGCGAGACGCGCTGGGCCGGTGCTGCGGCCGAACCCGGGGTAATTCACGCCCCAGACCTCAACCGCGCGATCGTCCCATGCGTCCGCTTCATCGGTGACCCAACGATCGGCGCGATCAGCATTGCCGTAGAAGCGAAGCACGTACGCGTCGACCTGCCCGCTGCGTTGAGCTAACCGGGACTGCGCTGTCCAAATCTCGAGCTGGCCATTTTCGAACGGAATGAAAGTCCGAACCGCCGCGCCGGCAGGAATTTCAGCCGTGCTCGGGAATAGAATCAGCCGATCCGCGAGATGAGCGAAGGCCACGACAGCAAGGTATATCGCAACCCAAATGCCGATACGCCAGCGAACCTTCACTGGCGAAAAGCTTCACACATCGTTGTGATCGTTGCAGGCTGTTGATCGCCCGGCTCGTTGATCCCCGTCCGCGCAGCGACCAATGTGGATGTTATCTTGCCCAGCCACGACTACTTCGGATCCGACGCTGCCGGGGATAACGCCCCCAGCTACCACGTTGTCACCGCCCTCGGCTACAACGGGTCCGGTCCCGATCACAACCGAGCGCCGAAAATGATCTGGACGATTGGACATTCGACTCGGGCTCTCGAAGAGTTCATCGCGCTGCTGGAGGCGAACGGCATCAAGCTCTTGGCCGACGTCCGTCTGCTGCCCGGCTCGAAACGTTACCCGCAATTCAACGCGGACGCGCTTGCCGGCTCGTTAGGCGAGAATGGCGTCCGCTACTAGCACTTCCGTGAGGTGGACGGAAGGCGGAAGGCGCGTCCCGACTCCCGAAACACGGTCTGGCGGAACCTCTCCTTTCGCGGCTATTCCGATAACATGGAGACGCCGGAGTTCGCGGCCGGGATCGCACGGCTGCTGGAGCTCGCTTCAGACGGCGGACCGCAGCGATCATGTGTGCCGAGGCAGTCTGGTGGCGTTGTCATCGCGCGTTGATATCGGATTATCTCAAGGCGCGGGGCTGGGAAGTGCTTCACGTCCTTGATGCGGAAACGCCCGAGCCGCATCCCTTCACCTCGGCCGCGCGAATCGTCCACAGCGCAAGCACAAGGCGCGCTGCGAGTCGACCGTCCTTGCGCTGAGGACAGCACACGCCCCAACGCTTCACTTGGCGGATGCTCTAGCTGTCGCCTACTCCGCTTCTCGGAGTAGTTCGCTCCAGAGGTCACAAAGCTCTTCATAGCAACCGCCCGTCAGGTATTTGAGCTCAGGATAGTGTGAGTCGATGTGCTCGCGCTGAAAAGGCTTCGGCCCATGGAAGTGAACGATTTTCGCCGATGAGTAATTACCCCAGTACGGTTTCCAATTGAACTCCGGCGCGAGCGTATTCCACAATGGCACGTTCGCCGATGACCTGAAAAAGCTGCGGTAGGCTCCCTGGTCCCATGCAATGCGTTCGAAAGCCTCGAGATCCGCGCTGATGAAGTCTCTGAACTCATGATCTCTTTCCTGTAGTCGCGCGAGATTCATGAACATCACGCCCGTGTTCATATTCTCAAAATCGTGGGGCGTGAATTCTCCCGCGACGGCGAAATAGTCGCAGGCAAACCCCTCGAGGTCGGCGATCACATCACTCCGGAAGAAGACATCGCAGTCCGTGTAGAGAACACGGTCCTCGAGACCGATCTCGGAGTGAAGAGCCGGCAGTTCCACCCTCAGGAACACCCCCCGCGCCACGCGGGTAAGAGCGGGGTCACTCTTGCGCGCGCTCAATTCCTCCAACTCCTCCAGGAGAAAAGTGCGCCGGGGGATGATCGGGATCTCGCGATCTCGCAGCCACCGAGTGAAAACGTTCTCGCCGCCGTCATAGAGCACGTGCGGCTGGAGCGACGTGTGCCGTCTGGCCGTGTGGAGGGCGACCTTCGCCATATCCGCGTATTGCTTGAACGCAGGACAGCCTTCGTTGATTCCGATAAACCATTGCATCGCGTTTTGGTGGGTTAGCGCCCTGGCATCATCTCGAGCAGCACGCCCTTGAAATATTCCGTCTCCGGCAAGGTCGGGAGCACCGGATGATCGAGCGCCTGCTCGAAACGGCGCAGCCTCCGCGCAGAGCGGCGCGCATCGACGAGCGCATCGGCGATCGTCTGTGCGAAAGCTTGTTCCGAGACGTGATGCGAACAGGAAAACGTGGCCAGCACTCCGTCTTTCGAGAGCAGCTTGAAGGCGCGCACATGCAACTCGCGGTATCCGCGCATGGCATTATGCAGTCCGCCTTTTGTCTTCGTGAAGGATGGGGGGTCGAGGATGATCAGGTCGTATTCCGCTTCCGCCTTCTCGGCTCCGCGGAGAAATTGGAAGACATCTTCTTCCACAAAGTTCACGCGCAGGTCGTTGCGCTCCGCATTGCTGCGCGCGGCTCTCAGACTCTCGCTGCTCGCTTCCACTCCCGTCACTGTAGCGGCACCCGCTTTTGCACAAGCCAGCGCAAAGGCGCCCTGACTGCTAAAACAATCCAGCACGCGCCGGCCCTTCGCATACTTCGCCACCGCGCCGTAGTGCTGCGACTGATCAAGGTAAAATCCAGTCTTTTGGGCTTGGAGTAAATCGACCGCGAAACGAATACCTCCGAGTTCGATTTCCACTTCTCCGGGGAGATCTCCCCACAAAATGCCACTGCGCGGCTCAAGCCCTTCCGCTTTCCGCACCGGCGCATCATTGCGCTCGATAATGGAACGTGGCGCATGCCTCTGGCTTCCGCCGTCTCCAATCACAAGCGGGCCGCCTGCGCCACCTTTCAAGGCCTCGACGATCAGATCTTTCCGCATGTCCATCGCCAGCGTTAGCGTTTGCACGACGAGCTGATCCCCATAGCGATCCACGGTCACGCCCGGTAATCCATCGCTCTCGCTCCAGACAATTCGACACAGCCGCGGATCAACGCCCCGCCGCTTCCGGTATTCCACCGCCTGCGCGATCCGGCGCTCGAAAAAATCGGCGTCCAGGTCCTGCCGGCGCCGCGAAAAGCGCCGCGCCACGATTTGCGATTTGCTGTTGTAGATTGCGCTGCCGAGCAGGTGGTCGCGGCCATCCTTGAGCGAGATCACGTCCCCGTCCACGGGGCTGCCAAAGGACTTCAATACTTCGCCGGAAAAGACCCAGTCATGGCCATGGAGGATGCGCGCGCGAGGTTTGATGACGAGGCCGGCCATGGCTTGGAAGGTGAATGCTAAGCGGTGAATTGTGAATGGTGAAAGACGCGCAGATCGACTATTCACTAGCCACGATTCGCGATGCCTTCGCCTCCTCTCACAACGTTCGATCTCCCCATTCCGAAACTCCGCAGCGGGAAAGTCCGCGAAGTCTTCGATCTCGGCGAAACGCTCCTCTTCGTTGCGACCGATCGCCTCTCCGCCTTCGACTGCATCCTGCCCGATCCGATCCCGGACAAAGGCGCGGTCCTGAATCAGCTCTCCGCTTTTTGGTTCCAGCGCTTCACGTTCACGCCCAATCACATGGTCGCCCTCCAGTTCGAGCTCCCCCCGGAGCTGGAACAATTTCGCGATCAGCTCGTGTGTCGCTCGATGAT
>JACCTI010000299.1 GCA_013812515.1 Chthoniobacterales bacterium | reverse complement strand
TAGACATTCTCGTGGCCTAACGACTTGATAAGTCTCTGTGCGTAATCAGCAGGACTCCGGGGAGCGCACGCCTGTGGCGTGCTGGCGATGGCGTTCCGCCTTCGCGAACTTTTGTAGCCGTCAGAACATTTCACGCGCGTTGTTCCGAGTTCGCCCACGAAAGTTTGTTTCGGCAAAATGCCGAAACCAGCACGCTGCAAGCATGCGCTCCCCAGAAGCCCGACCAAGCCTTCAGCAAATTCCCCCAGCTCCTCCCACGTCACTGCGCATTCGCCTTTCACTTCACTGCGCAGGTGCGCTTGTGTGAGGAGTGAACAGAGATTCGCATACCCGCTGCGCGTCTTCACGAGCACCGGCAAGACTGTGCCGTCTTCCATCGTTAGTTCGCAGCCGACGATCGGTCGCACGCCGTGCTCACGCGCGGCGACCGAAAAGCGTTGCGATCCGTAAACGCCATTGCGATCGAGCAAGGCCGCGGCCGGCAGACCGAGGTTCGCGGCGACTTCCGCTAATTGCTCGGGAAACGAGCCGCCACGGAGAAAGCTAAACGCACTGCACGCGTGAAGTTCGACGTAGGACATGGTGCACCATCTTGTAGCGGCGGCCTATGACCGCCGCTACAGAGGATCGAAGCTCAATCGTAGATTCCATCGACGTGCCAGGTTTCGTCTTCCGCATGACAGCAGCACAAAGCGCCGGTTGCGAGCTGCAGATCCCATTCCGCACGGCCCCATGCGTTCTGATCCCACCAATTTCCGGATAACATGTAGGGACCATCGTGCTGCACGACGTCGCCCTGCAGCTGTAGGCTGCGGAGATGCGCAGGCTTATTTTTATCGAGCAATACCGAGGCTTGTGACGCCGGCCGAAGACGCCGCAATGCCAGCGGCGTTCCAGCGCGCGGTGTCCGCAGCGCACCGGCTTTGTCCGTTGAAACAGCGGACGCTCCAGCTTCAATCTGCCAGGAGAATGGCTCCATGCGGAAAGCGTCCGGCCGATAAGTGTCTTCCAGGACCGGTGTACCGACGCGCTCCGCTCCGAGCAAGCCCGTTAGCCGCGCGAGAGTTTCCGAAAGCTGGGCCGGATCACGCAGCGGCGTTTCAAACAAACCGAACTGTTGTTGCGACGGCTTGGTCGCTTCCGCCTCAAGTGACACGGCAACGATGGGGGAGGTGGAGGTAAAATTCTCCAGATGCGTGTGCAGCATCCGGAAGAGCACTTCCACATCGTTGCTCGGCTGCGGGATTTTGAAGAGATGCTCGTAAGAGTTCTTGTCGGAAAAGGTGAGACGCAGTTTTAACTCATTCGCCACGAGATAGAGCGCGCTGAGTCGCAACGAGAGCTGCTGCAAAAAACGGCGCAGCATGAAGAAGAGCGGCTCGGCGGTTTCGATTTCGTTCTCGAACTCGAACGTTTCCGCGAAGGACTGCGGCGGCTGCACCAGCTTGAGCAGACGCATGGCGCGACCGGTTGCGCGTTCCCACATCCGCACCGCTTCCGGGCCGAGCCGCGTGCTGACCTGCTCTTTCTCGAGCGCAGCAAACTGCCCCAGGGTGTGAATTCCCCATTTGTGGAGAATGCCAATGACGCGGCGCACTTCCGCCGCGCGCTCGGCTTCGCGTTTGTTGTCGCGACGGCGCTCTGTCGTCAGGAACATGTTTCGAGCCTTCTCTTCGTCGCACTTCGCCGGTGCAGGCGAGGCGATGGGCGCGACTGGTGCAGCGGAGCACGGCCGTCGCTGGCTGTGCGGAGCGCGGGCGTCTCGCCTGCTCGATTCGCGGAGGTGCTGCCAAGATCAGCCAAGCACCAGGCGAGACGCCCGGTGGCCGCACAGCCGAGACGGCCGTGCTCCGGCCGCCGGGACAACGCTACACATTCGATAGGGCCGAAATAGCGGCGAATGAGCTGCGTTTTTCGACGTTCGAACATCGAACTCTGAACATCGAAACGGATACCGACTAGTAAGTTTGAGATCGAAGACTTCATTGCACAGGTACTCTGCCGTGCCACCAACAGCCTGGTCCGGCGAAACCTAAAACGCGTCTCGAACGAATGCTCATCGCCGAGCCGGCAGCAGGCGCGCCTTCACACCATTCGAGAGTGACGAATTTACGATCCAGACACTGGCGCGATTCGCATCTGTCTTCAGCCAGGCCGCCGCGATCGATTCCATCTGGCTGTTGCGCGTGCTTTCGTTTCCGATTGTTTCCGCCCATTGCGCCGCCGCCTGCGGATCAGTCGCGGCCACCCGTTGCGTATATGCAGTCACTGCGGCATCGCGGGAGCCGCCCGACGGCAGCGTCGCGAGCCACGCCCCCGCGGC
>JACCTI010000137.1 GCA_013812515.1 Chthoniobacterales bacterium | reverse complement strand
CTTGTATCACCATCCGTTGGTGCGTCGTGTATTTGTTTTCTACCAGGTAATCGCCGCAGGCGATGAAATCCGTGAACGTGTTTCGCTTCGTCATCATGCGCCCATCGTCATGCCAGGCTTCGCCCAGTTCGCCGCCGCCGCGGATGTGGGCGATAGCGAAGATCACTCCCCGATCCAGGAGCGAGATCCGGTTCGCGGAAAATGACGGATCGATCGAGATGCCATACGATCCATACCCGTAGAGCCAGCAAGCCGCGCTCCCATCCACCGGCACATCCTTGCGCCGCACGACATCGAGCGGCACCTGCTTGCCATCGGCAGCCTTCGCGCGCACCCGCTCGACAATGTAACGCGCGGGATCGTAACCGCCGAGCACCTCGATCTGTTTCAGGAGCTTCTTCTCGCCGCCCGCGATGTTGTATTCGAAGACGCTCGGCGGTGTAACTGGCGACTCATATTTGAATCGGAACGTGCCGGTTTCGAACTCGACGTTGAACTCGGGTTGCGCCAGATAAGCCGGCTCGGGCAGTTCAACGCGTTTCCCCTTCTTGTTCTCGAAATCTGTGACGCGAAAACGCACCAGCCCTTCCGCTCGTTCCACAACGACCGCATGGTCGGCAAACGGCTCGAACTCTTCAATCGTTAGCCCACACTGGCCGGGAATAAGCTCTTTCCAATGCTCCACCTCGGGCGTGGCCACTGGCGCAGTCACGACGCGGAACTCCGTCGCGCCGTCGTTTGTGCGGATGTAGAAAATGTCGTCGCGGTGCTCGGGATAGTATTTCACCTCGTTGCGCCGCGGAGCGAGAAGGCGCCATTCGCCGGCCGGTTTATCGGCGGGCAGGAAACGGACTTCCGTCGTCCGGCTACTCGCGGCTTCCAGAAACATGATCTTGCCGTCGCGCGAGCGGCTGGGGGACAGGCTGAAAAGCCCGTCTTTCTCTTCGTAAAGCATCGTCGGCTTCTCCTCGCCCAGCGTGTAACGCCAGAGCCGGTAGTCACGCTTCGCATCATCCTGCGTCGTGAAGAAAAGCGTCTTGTTGTCCGCGGCCCAGACGAGGTCAGCGACCTTCCCTAGTGGCGTCCTCACCTCTTCGCCGGTCGCGAGATTCTTCAAGTGGAAATCATAATCGCGATGGCCGTTTACATCAGTCGAGTAGGCGAGGAGCGTGTTGTCGTCGCTATATTCGAACGAATGGACGGACATAAACTTCTGCCCTTTCGCGAGCTCGTTCACGTCCAGGATAATCTCCTCCGCCGCATCAAGGGTGCCCTTTTTCCGGCAGTAAATCGGATACTGCTTTCCCTCTTCCGTGCGCTCATAGAGCAAGTAGCCGCGTTGCGGATAAGGCGCGGAGACATCGGTTTGTTTGATGCGACCGAGCATCTCGCCATAGAGGGAGTCTTCGAAGGAGCGAAAGGGCGCCATGACGGCGGCGGTGTAGGCGTTTTCGGCTTGGAGGTGCGCCAGTAACTCCGGGTTCCCTTTTTCGCGCAGCCAGAAATATGGGTCCTCCACGTTATCGCCGTGTAACCCGACGACCTTCGGTTTGCGGAGCGCGCTGGGCGGCTTTGCGGCCTGTGGATTCAGAGCTTCTGCGGCGAAGCAAGGGTTCATGATCAACCAGGTGAAAGTGAGAAGAAAAAAGCGCGTATTCATCGCAGAAGAGGGATGAACTGACCAGAGGTGCGCGCGTTTGCAACGAAGATTGAGTGTTCCTGAAGAACACGGTCAGGTGCGGGCATTACGTTTCTTGAAGGGGAGAATTGTGCATTGTTGAATGGAAACAAGACTGGTTAGGAACACCGGCTGGCGACGGTGACTGTCTAGCTTGGTGTAAAGGTGTAACGACGCGCCCGCGCTGTCATCCCGAGCCAGCGAAGACGGCGAGGGACCTCTCACAAACTATTGGATCACGCTCCCTAAGGTAGTGTGATCTGCCCGGCTGACGTGAGGTCCATCGGCGCGCTTCGCCAGCCTCGGGATGACAGAAAAGATCACGTCCGGCTGAACAGGGCGCACCCCCCGAGCGACATCGCACGAGGGGTCTGTAACAATTGAAGTAAGCGGAGTGCGACGACCTTGGTGTGCAAGACTCTCGCGTGACAGACGAGCGCGCTCACATCACACTCGCCAGTCCTTCGAAACACACGAGTCGCGGTACTCACCCCGCTGCTACGCTGCATACGCGATGCCCTGCGTTTCGCCGGTGCGGTGTCGGTCCCGAATTCCGGCTACAATAGACACGCGATGAGTGCCTCAAGATTAAATTTCCGCCTCGACGCGCAAGCGGCCGGTTCACGCGCTCGTGCCGCGACTTTCCAGACGCTGCATAACGAGGTGGTCACGCCGCTCTTCATGCCGGTTGGCACGCAGGCGACGGTGAAGGCGCAACTAACGCGCACGCTCGAAGAAGCCGGCTCGCAAATCGTTCTCGCAAATACCTATCATTTGCTGCTTCGGCCCGGTCCGGAGGTGTTTCGGCAACTAGGCGGAATCCACAGGTTCATGAGCTGGGACCGTTCGGTTCTGACCGATTCGGGCGGCTTTCAAATCTTTTCGCTGCCGCATTCGCGCTCGATGAGCGAAGCGGGAGCTGTGTTCCAGAGCTATCTCGACGGCAAGACCATTCTGCTCAGTCCCGAGCTCAGCATCGAGACGCAGAAGACGATGAACAGCGACATTATGATGGCGCTGGATCGCTGCATCGCATCGACCGCGGATGAAGCGACGGCGCGCGAGGCAATGGCGATGACACATCGCTGGGCCGCGCGAAGTCTGGCCGCGCGCGGCGATTCGGCGCAATCCCTTTTCGCGATTGTGCAGGGCGCCTTGCTTTCCGAGCTGCGCCGCGAAAGTGCGGCTCGACTGACGGAAATGCCGTTCGATGGCTTTGCGATTGGCGGCCTCGCAGTCGGCGAGGGGAAGAGTGAGCGCGAAGATGTTTGCGAGTTTACGGCCGGCCTTTTGCCGAACGACAAGCCGCGTTATTTGATGGGAGTCGGCACGCCGCTCGACATTCTCGAGGCGGTTCATCGCGGCGTCGACATGTTCGATTGCATTATCCCAACGCAAGTCGCGCAGCGCGGAGCGGTCTTCACGTCGCGCGGTTACCTCCAGATGAAACGCGGCGTTTACAAATTCGCCGAAGAACAGCTCGACGCAGAATGCGAGTGCCCGACCTGCACGCGCTACTCACGCGCTTATCTACACCATCTCGCGAAAAGCGGTGAAACACTCGGTTGGCAACTTCTCGGGAAGCACAACCTCTATTTCTATCACCAGCTCATGCGCGAGATTCGCGAGAGCATTTTGGCCGGGGAGTTCCTGGAACTATATCACCGCAAGCGCGAGTTCCTGCACGAGAGCGATCTCGACAATCCAACGCGCCTGCCGAAACCCCCGCGGAAACGCGCGCTGCGTCTCAGGAATTACGAGGTGCACATCGCACGGGAAGGTTTCGCCAGCATGCGCCATATCGCGTCGGGCGAGATCATGCATTCACGGACCGAGCCGATGGAAGAGGCGCGGCGGCTCTATGTTGAGCAGTCGAATCTCGCGGAACGGGTTCGGGACAGGACGATGGAAAAGCTGGTCGTCTGGGACGTGGGTCTTGGCGCGGCGGCCAACGCAATGGCCGCGATCCGCTGTTATGAGGAGCAGGCGAAAACGGCTCCGACTCGACCGATGCGCCTCGTTAGCTTCGAGAACGACCTCGATTCACTGCAACTCGCGTTTC
>JACCTI010000283.1 GCA_013812515.1 Chthoniobacterales bacterium | reverse complement strand
TGACGCCTTGCTCGCGTCCGAGCCATTCAAGTGCAGGAACTGCGTGTAGTGCCCGGGGTAGACCTCGTGAATTGAGACGACATCGGTCGTGTAGAAGTTGAACGCCGTCAGCCATTCCTCCTGTTGTAGTGGTGGCCATTCCTTCTCCACGGGCGTGACGTAGTAGTACGCTTCCGTCCCCTTCTTTTCGAATGGGCCCGGGGTGTCCATGGAGGCAAAGGAAGTGGCGCGCGCGTAGCGCGGAGTTCCCCTAACATCCGCGCGAACCTTTGACGGCATGCTGATGAGATCCCGAACGATCAGGAACTGCCGGATCGCTTCGAGGTTTTTCGTTGTGTCGCTGAGCAGGCTCTCCGCGGTCGGATGATCCTTTTGGACCTCTTTGAAAACATCCACGGGCGACCGGTTGGGATCGATGATCTTGGCGGCGGCGGCGAACGCCTCCTGTTCGCGTTTGAGCTCCGCCATTCCCATCTCGAGCAACTCGCTCGATGGCATGTCGACGAGTTCCCCTTCTGCCAGGAGCCGGCGATATTTCTCTTCGCCCAGCGTCCACGGCGCGGTCGCTGTCGGCAGCTTCTCCTTCTCGAGCCAGTTCGCGTAATCAATCAGGGCGAGCGAAGCCTTGCGGTTGGACATCGCGAACGCGCCGACGAGCTTCTCGTCCTTCAACTCCTTCAGCGCTTCGACCAGGTCCTTCTTCAGGAAATCGGCAGCGCTGCGGGCAATCTCAATCGCGAGCTCGACGTAGGGCTGCGGCAAAACTGGGGCGAGGTTTGTCTTCGCCGCAATCACGATGTTCGGCGTCTGGTTTTCGATCGCGATGATGCTGCGGACGCGATCTTCCAAGGGCGCGAAGTTGCGCTTGATGTAGACATTCACGTCCAGAGCCTGCGCGTAGGTCATCGGGTTGTTCTCGAAAACGGCGAAGTCCTGGATGTCGAACAGGTCTCGTCGAATCGCGCTTTGCAAAACGCGCAAATCGACTGCCGCGCGTGCGCTGAGTTTGATGGGTTCGAACTTCTTCAAGCGCTCGTCGAAACGCTTCAGGCGCGAGAGCTCGGCGTCGATCGCGAGACGGGTAAAGTCGTTGATCCGGCCGTCGTATTCATGGAAGCCGAGCGATGTGGCGGTGAGGGGGTGAGCCGCCAGCCAGCCCTTGATGTATTCCTCCGCTATTTTGTCGAGCTCAGCGGTCTCCTTTTGGTCCGTCGCATACGAGGTGAGAGCCAGGGCTGTGGCGAGCGCGAAAAAAAGCAGGCGAAATCGTTTCATGCTTGGGCGGAAGGAAGGGCGCGGCAGCTTACGAGAGGGTTTGCACGTTGCCAAAATTTTCCCGATGGACGATGATCGTCCCCCAATCAGAACGAAAGCCGCCACTCGATGAAGCGCCGCCTCCTCCTCAGCACATTTGCGTGCCTGTTGTTCGTCAACATTTTACTCGGTTTCCGCTTGCGTTCGGCGCACGCCGCCGACGCTGAAGAAGAGACGGGCTATGCGCAAATCTCCGTCTTTGCGCGCGCCGTCCAGCTGATCCGGCAGGATTACGTCGACGGCAAAAAGACGAGCTATCACGACCTGATCTACGCTGCGATGAAAGGCATGCTCGCGTCGCTCGATCCACACAGTCAGTTCATGGATCCGGACGATTTCAAGGAGATGCAGGACGACACACGGAGCCGTTTCAACGGGCTCGGAATTGAAGTCTCGGTGAAGAACGGATTGCTGACCGTGATCACGCCGATGGAAGACACACCGGCGGCCAAAGCCGGCATCCTTTCCGGCGACCAGATTTTGCGCATCAACGGGAACTCGACCGAGAGGATGGAATTGCAGGACGCGGTGAACGTTTTGCGCGGCGTGCCGGGGCAGAAGGTGACGCTGACCATGCTGCGCCCATCGACAAAGGAGATCAAGGATTACCTGCTCGATCGGGCCGAGATCAAGGTGCAGAGCGTGAAAGGCGCGAAGATTCTCGACCCGGAGATCACCGGCCCGTTTAAAATTGGCTACGTGCGGCTGATTCAGTTCAATGAGCCCACCGCGGCCGAGCTCGATAAAGCGCTCGATGAACTCCAGAAGCAGGGGATGCAGGCGCTCGTGCTTGACCTGCGCAACAATCCCGGAGGTTTGCTCAACAGTGCGGTGGATGTTTGCGGAGAATTCCTGCCGCCGAATACGACCGTCGTTTCTACGCAGGGCCGCGCCGCTTCGCAGCAGAATGAATATGCAACGCCCACCGGCGGAAAGCAGCGGCCGCGTTTTCCGATGAGCGTGTTGGTCAATGAAGGAAGCGCGAGCGGTTCGGAAATCGTGGCCGGAGCGTTGAAGGATCTGAAGCGCGCGATCATCGTGGGCGAGACCACCTTCGGAAAAGGCTCAGTGCAGAACGTGATGCAGTTGCCGGACGGCTCGGCCCTGCGGTTTACGACCGCGAAATACTACACTCCAAGCAAACAAGTGATCCACGCCAGCGGCGTGACACCGAACATTCGCGTGCCTCTGACGACGGAACAGGAACGGGCGCTGATGACCGCGCGGAGCAGCGATAATCTCAGGCCGGAAGACGAGAAGAATCTGATCAAGACCAAGGATCCGCAGATGCTTCGCGCGATTGATGCTCTGAAAGGCGTCATGATCTACGCAGAGGAAGCCGCACCGAAGGTCGAGGCAGCGAAAAAGTAGCTGTGTAGCCGCGGTCTGCGACCCGTTATTCGGCAGAAGGACTGCTTAGTCGGAAAATAGTGCGGCGGTCATAGACCGCCGCTACAGGAAGCGAGCATGGGAACTGCAACGATTCTCGCGCTGGAAACATCGTGCGACGAAACCGCCGTCGCGATTTTGCGCGGCCGCGAATTACTGGCGAGCGAAGTCGCTTCCCAAACCGCCGCACACGAAAGCTACGGCGGCGTCGTGCCGGAAGTCGCGTCGCGTAATCACCTCGTGCACGCCCCGCGCGTCTTAAATTCCGCGGTGGAAAGGGCGGGGATCGCGCTCGAAGAGGTAGATTGCTTTGCCGCCACCAGCGGTCCGGGATTAGCGACGTCATTGATGATCGGTGCTTCCATCGCGAAGGGGCTCGCGCTCGGGCTGCGGAAGCCATATCTGGCCGTAAACCATCTCGAAGGTCATCTGCTCTCGCCCTTTTTCCCTCGCGAGGATGCGATCGAGCCGAACGTCTCGTTAGTCGTGAGCGGTGGGCATACGTTGCTCATCGAGGTGCGCGGCCTGGGTGATTACCGCCTGCTTGGGCAAACGGTAGATGACGCTGCCGGTGAAGCCTTCGACAAAGTCGCGAAAATGCTCGGATTAAGCTACCCCGGCGGACCCGAGATCGAACGCCGGGCGCGCCACGGAGATGACGCGCGTTTTGAGTTCCCGCGCAGCATGCTTGACTCAGGCGACCACAACTTCAGCTTCAGCGGACTAAAGACCTCGGTGCGATATGCGCTCGCCAAGTTGTCGGCTACCAGCAGGCCGGGAGAACGTTTAAACCCGAAAATCATCGAGGACATTTGCGCATCCTTTCAGGGGGCGGTAATCGAGGTCCTGGTGCGCAAAACGATCGCGGCGGCGAAGACACGCCGAACGTCCCTCGTGACCCTGAGTGGAGGCGTGAGCTGCAACAAAGAACTTCGCGGGCAACTCGCAGCGGCCTGTCACGAGGCGGGGCTGCGCGCGCTCGCCGCACCCAACGCCCTAACGACCGATAATGCCGCCATGATCGCATTCGCCGCTGCTTTGCGCTTTGCCCGCGGTCTCGTCTCGGGCGTCGCCGAAGAAATCGATCCGAATCTCGCGCTGGCGTGACGCGCATCGCCCGGTCCAGATTGTAGCCGGGGGCGTCGACCCCGGCTGGTTTCGCGCGTGGCAACATCTTGGAAGCCGGCGTCATCGCGGCCCGCTACAATGGCACGCAGGATTGAGCTTCCGCCAGCCGAGTGATGCGCTGCTTAATACTCTCGCTCGAGCAGATAACTGGCGAGCGCGCGCAACATGTGAGCGCGCGCGCCGAACGGCGCGAGCGCAGCGTGGGCTCGACTCGTTAAGCGTTTCGCTTCCGCACGTGACTTTTCCAACCCGATGACTGCTGGATAGGTCGCCTTCTGCGCCGCCACATCTTTGCCGGCGCTTTTCCCGAGCTTCTCGGACGTTTGCGTCACATCGAGAATATCGTCGATGACCTGAAAGGCCAGCCCGAGCGCGCGGCCGAAATTTGTCAGCGCAGCGAGCTCTTGAGCGGAAGCGTTCGCGCTCATCGCACCGAGCCGCACCGAGGTCGCGAGCAGCGCCGCGGTTTTGTTTTTGTGAATGTAGTGCAGCTCGGCCCGGGGGATGTTCTTCCCTTCCGCTTCCAGATCGGCGACCTGACCGGCGATGAGCTTCCGGCTCCCCGCGCCGATCGCGATCTCCTGCAAAACATCGCGCAGTCGATAGCGCGCTCCAGGATTGGCTTTCGCGACGATCTCAAACGCGATTGTCAAAAGCGCGTCTCCGGCGAGGATGGCGATGCCTTCGCTGAAAGCCTTGTGGCAGGTGGGACGGCCGCGGCGGAAATCATCGTTATCCATGCTGGGGAGATCGTCGTGGATCAGCGAGTAGGTGTGGATGCATTCGAGCGCGCAGGCGAGGGGAAGGGCGGCCGCCGTTTTGCCGCCGCAAGCTTCCGCTGCGGCCAGGGAGAGGATCGGCCGCAGGCGTTTTCCTCCGGCGAAGAGGCTGTAGCGCATCGCCTTGTGGATGGTGGCGGGCCGGGCGCTCTCGCGCGGAAGATAACGGTTGAGCGCGCGGTCAATCTCCTTCCGGCGAACAGCGAGATACCCTTTCAGTTCCATGCGCGCCCGATTCTCGAAAGTTCGTGCGGTCTTTCAACGAAAAACTTGAGTGAAGCGACTTGCTCTGCAAGTGCAGAGTGGTAACAATGTAACCATGTCACGAGCTACCAAATCGGCGCAGAAGCGCTTCGCGCGAGTCCAGATCGGCGCGCGCATGGAAAAGACTCTGGTTAAAGTCTTACGTGGGCTCTCCGAATATCTCGACCTCTCGCTCGGCGATTTGCTCGAAGGCATCACCTTGCATGCGCTGGAAGGCAAACCACCCTTTAGTCCACAAACCCTCGCGCACATCCGGCGCTTAAAGACAGTCTATGGCCTGGAACTCGGCGCGAGCGACAGTCATCGGCTGATCGAGGAATGACGGCTGCGTCTCCTGCAATTGAGGAGGAGTTCGCCGCGTTCGAAAACGGCGCGCTGGAGCCGGCGAATTTTCCCCATCGTGAGCACGTGCGGCTCGCCTACGAAATGCTTAGTCGCTTTTCCTTCGGCGACACCGCCACTCGTTTTTCGCGTGGCCTTCGGCACCTGGCCCGCAAATCGGGGTGGCCGCAGCTCTACCACGAGACGATCACGCTCGCGTTTCTGGCTGTGATCGGGGAACGCATGGCGACAACGCGGCATTCGTGCTGGGAGGGTTTCGCCGCAGCCAACGGAGACCTGCTGGACAAGCACGTGCTGCGCCGCTGGTA
>JACCTI010000277.1 GCA_013812515.1 Chthoniobacterales bacterium | reverse complement strand
CGCCGGTGCCGATCCTAAAAGACGCGGCAAGGCTTCAGCCGAGGCGCGCAAAGCATGGGCTGCGATCAAGTCGGCGTATCCGCAGGAAGCACTGCAATTGCTTCCGCCGCTCTGGTCCTGCCCGATGCACTCCGAGTTGATGGAGGATGCCCCAAAGGAATGCCCGATCTGTGGTATGTCACTGGAGCCGATTTATGTTACGCAACCGGAGCTTTCCCAATTGCCAGCCATTCGGGCGGAAATCGAAACCAAAGCTCCCCTCGAAGCCTGACAGAAAGCAGAACTGCGCATCCGCCTTCTCTTCAACAGCGAAAATCGACCGGTTGAACTAAGCGACCTCGAGGAGACGCACACCCGTAAAATTCACCTGCTCATCACTGACTTAAGCCAAACGGATTACCACCACGAGCACCCAGAGGGCTTTAGGTAATGGAGAATACGCCTTTAGCTTCACTCCAGCTCTCCCCGGAACTTATCGGGTTTGGGCTGATCTGAAACCGTCGTTAACACACATCCAACAGTTTTCTATTGCGGACATCCCCTCTACAACCCCACGGTAAGGCGCACTGGCCCGGGATGAACCGGAGAATAGACACGCGGAAGTCGATGCCTATCGCTTCGATCTAAGCTTCGAAAACTCGACCATCGTGGAGAAGGATACCGTGCCTGGAGTTTTGCACGTCACCGGGCCGGACGGGTTGCCCTTTACCAGATTGGAGGTGGTTATGGGCGCCTTTGGACATTTCGTCGGATTCCGCGAGGATTTCTCCAGCGTGCTCCACATTCATCCGGTCGGTACACCGCTGGTCAGTCCAGAGAGCGCCGGTGGACCGGATCTGCCATTTTACTTCCGCTCGAATCATCCCGGCCTCGTCCGATTTTTCGCGCAAGTAAAAATCGAGGGCAAGGATTTCTTCCCGCGTTTCGTCCTCAAGGTTTTGCCGCTCCAACAGATGCCCAAGAATTGAGGCGTGCACCCGGTACGAGGATCAATCGATCATAAGGTGCCCGCCTTTGCTTCGCCGCTATTGCGGGAACAGTTTTCCCGTTCCCAAGTGGTAGGAGAGCCGCCCCGTCCTCGCTGGAGCAGGCTGGGCGCTGGAGATCGCCGCGGCGCCTGAAGGACCCTCGCAGATGCCGGCATTTGGAGGTTCCGGTGGGACATGTCCGAGGAACTTCGGCACAGTGCGAGGGCGGATCTCCTGTTCGAGATCGTAGGCAAACGCCAGAAGCTTCGGTTCCTGAAGATATCCGCTATACATCCAGAGGCCGGCCGGTTTCCCTGTCCGGGTGAGTCCTACAGGGACTGAGATGTCTGGATAACCGGCGACGGCGGCGAGGGATGAGGCATAACTGTAAGTCGGCGGAACAATGGCGTCGAGATTCCCGCGCTGCAGTGCGAGGTTGATACCGTTGCGCGCAAAATCCAGATTGGCATTTCTCGCATTTAAATAAACGGGATCCCGAAGATTCCCACTCGTGTCCTGAGCCAAGTGGAAGATCTCTTGTCCGTAATACTTCAACTCCGTCGAACAGTGCGCGATGTTAAAGGCGATCAGATCTGCCAGCGTCCGCTGCGAGGTCTCCTTGAGCGTAGCCAGGTATTGCGCGATCTGCACTTTGAACTCGAAGAGCAGGACCGTGAATTCATCGTTGTAAAACTTGAAGTCATCCTGAAATGTATCGCCGGTGTCGGTGTCAACGAGGGTGGCCCCGAGAGACCTCATCGCGTCCAAACCCTGCCTGGCAACCCTAACCAAGTCGGTTTCACCACCGTAGTTTGCGGTGAAATAGCGGCGATCGATCCCGATGCGGGCGCCTTTCAGGGCGCCGCGGCGAAGAAACTTCGTGTAGTCAGAGGGAAGCGGACGGTCTGCCACGTCGCCAAACGGCGATTGCATAACGCCGAGCATAATCGCCGCGTCCGTCACAGTGCGGCACATCGGACCCGCGGTATCCTGGCTATGCGCGATGGGGATGATGCCCTCCCCTGAAATCAGTCCGACCGTCGGCTTGAGGCCGACGACAAGATTATTTCCGGACGGGCAAACGATAGAGCCATCTGTCTCCGTCCCCACCGAGGTTGCGCACAAGTTCGCAGCCGTCGCCGACGCAGAGCCCGAGCTGGATCCGCATGGGTCAAACCCCAACTTGTAAGGATTGCGGGTGAATTCACCCCGCGCGCTCCAGCCGTTGAACGGTGCAAAGCCGCGAAAATTCGCCCACTCCGAGAGATTCGCCTTGCCAATGATTACCGCTCCAGCGGCGCGTAAACGCTGGACTACGACCGAATCCGAGGGCACCTCGCTGTAAAGAAGTGCCAGCGACCCTGCAGTCGTCTGCATGGAATCGTGCGTGGCTATATTGTCCTTTACGAGAACGGGAATGCCGTGCAGCGGGCCTCGCACATGCCCGGCGAGGCGTTCATTATCGCGCTTCTCCGCGATCTCCAATGCGTCGCAGTTCGTTTCGATGACTGCGTGCAGCAGAGGATTGAGCTCCGCGATTCGCTTGAGATAACTTTGAGTCAGTTTTCTGCTGGTAATCACTCCGTTGGCAATCAGCCTGTGGAGCTTCAGGATGCTCGCCTCAATCCAAGGGGCATCATCCGCGAACACTGCCTTGGCCGTGGAGCTTGTGAAGAGGGAAGCCAGTCCTCCTGTCAGTAACGCGGCGCCGCCGCCCATCGTGGTGCCGAGAAATGTTCGACGGGTTACACCGTCGGACTCCGAGTTGTTGTCAAGTCGTCGTGTGTGCATGCCGCAGCGTGAAAGAGGACGGCTGCGTGCGTCAAGCAGGAAATTAGTGACCGCTCAAAGATTGGAAGTGTAGCAAGCCTGGATTTCCGCCCAGGCAAGTTTCGCATTGAAAGAACCTGGTCTGAGAGAAGAGACTCGCCGTGACTGTCCTGCTCTTCTCTTGCAATCACGACGCGAATTTCTCGGCCACCTCGGCGCCTTTGCTGTCGCGCCGGCGCTTTTTCTGGAGCGGACTGCTCCGGAGCTGATTCTCTACAATGCCAATGTCATCACGATCGATGACCGGCACCCACGCGCGCAGGCAATCGCAATCGCAGACGGCCGCTTCCTGGCCGTTGGCAGCAACGAGAAGGTCGCTGCACTCGCCATAGCGAAGACAACGAAGATGAATCTCGAAGGAAAGACGATCGTGCCGGGTTTCATCGACGCCCACACGCATCCAGCCGTCGCCGGTCGCATGCACCTGAAACAGGTGGACTGCGACTTGCGATCAATCGACGACATCCAAGCCGCGATTCACGAGCGGGCATCCAAAACTCCCCCGGGCGAATGGGTGCTCGGTTTCAAATACGACGACACGAAGACGCTCGATGGGCGCCCCTTGAATCTCGCGGATCTCGACGCCGCCGCGCCCGAGCACCCGGTGCTCATTTCACATCGCGGAGGACATACCGCGTATGCGAATTCACTCGCGCTCAAGCTCGCGCACATCACGGAAGCGACACCGGACCCTTCGGGCGGCCGTTTTGATCGCGATCCCGCCACGGGTGCGCTCAATGGCCGGATCAGTGAGCGGGCGGTCGAGGTTTTGGAAAAGCTCATCCCAGAGCCGAGCAGCCGCGAGGATTTCCGCGCAGGCGTGAAGCTAGTTTCAGAAATGATGTCCCGCGCCGGCATAACCTCCGCGCATGATGCGTACGGGTCACACGACGATCTGCGCGCGTATCAGGATGCGCATGCGGCGGGTGAACTCTCCGTGCGCATCTACTGTCTCATCGGCTACAGCGAGATCGATCGGATGATCGCCGCCGGAGTGCGCACCGGTTTCGGCAATGAATGGGTCCGTGTCGGCGCGATGAA
>JACCTI010000237.1 GCA_013812515.1 Chthoniobacterales bacterium | reverse complement strand
CGACCCCAGATCATGGCAACTGAAGTAGTTAGGCTTCCCCCCATGTTGAAGGTCAGGAACTTCGTGCAGCCTTCAATCTGGCGCGCCTCCGCCTGCTCCGTAAGCTGCTGATAGGCCTCGAACACCTGGCGCACACCGGTCGCGCCCACGGGATGGCCGTCGCCGATGAGCCCGCCACCCGTGTTCACCGGGATCTCCCAAGGGATGGTGCCGCCCATCTTTTCGTTGCGGACCTGTGGGAGGGCGGTCGCTCCGCTCATCGCCAGTTCAGCGCCTTTGCCACGGTCCGCCAGACCCAGGATTTCGTAGGCGCAGATCTCGGTGATCGAGAAGCAGTCGTGTACTTCCACACCCTGCATGTCGCGCGGTGTGAGCTTCGCCATGCCGAAAGCTTTTTCCGCCGCTTTGCTTGCTGTCGTGAATGTCGGCGCGTCCTTCTTGTCGAGCGCAAGGTAATCGGTTGTGCTGCCGAAGCCGAGCATGCGGGGATACTTCGATTTCTCGAGACCCATCCGCTCCATGTATTTGCCGGAGACGAGAACAAGCGCGGCCCCACCGTCGGTAATCTGCGAGCAATCCGAAACCTTGAGCGGCGGAGCGACGCTCGGGTTCTTCTCCGAAACCTGCGACGCACAATCGTAGGTGAGGTCTGCGTCGCGCATTTGCGCCATTGGGTTCAGTCTTGCGTGTGCATAGTTCTTGTAAGCGACCCAAGACAGTTCCTTCTCGGAAGCGCCGTATTTCTCGATGTAAATCTGCGCGATGCGGCCGAACAACTTCGGGAACATAAAATCACCGTACTCCGGCTTCTCGATGTGATAATCGGCGGCCGCGCCGAGCACATCGGAACCATCGAGCGATGACATTGTTTTCTGCTGTTCCGCGCCGACCACGAGGACAGCATCGTGAAATCCACCCATCACCCACTGCGCGCCTAACAACACTGAAAGCGAACCCGAAGCGCAGGCGGCTTCTGTGTGCATCGTGGGAATTCCATGCAGCGCAGGGTGAATCTCGGGAACGAATGCACCGAGATGCAATTGTCTCGTGAATTGTCCGCCGTTGAAGTTTCCAACAGCCGCGGCCTGGATCTCGGCCGGATCAACCTCCGCGTCCGCGAGGGCCTTCTGTCCGGCTTCGACGATTAAATGCCGAAGCGTTTTGCCTTCTTTTTTCAGGTTGCGCTTAAAGTCGGTTCGCCCGCCGCCAAGAATGTATACAGGTTCCATAGGGTTATTGCTGCGAATGTTGCGCGTCCGGCTCGATTCCCGTAATTATGTGTGCCGGCAGGATGCATTTGAGCCCATCGTCCTCATAAATCGCGACGTACCGCCTACTCGGATAAACATGCGCATGAGCAGCGCTCGCGATGGGAAACTGCCGACCGCCGATGGCTTGGATCGTGAAAGGCGCAAAACGCTCGCTCAGCAGCCGATCTCGGATAGCATTGCCTATCGCGTTCACGCGCCCAGCTTACTCTCGGTTGGATAAATTGCCACTTTCCCGATGCAGATCATAACTCGACCCGATCGATGTCGATGCCGCTGATCAGAAGCGCGGGCAGTAGGACATGGCGATCATCATCTGTAAAGATGCTGACACGACCGCCTTTCGGTGAAACTTGCGCGTGATCAGATGTGGGCACGCGATATTCACGCCCGTCTGCGACAAAAATAGTAAAGGGCACGAAAGGCACCGCGTGCAGCCGATCGCGAATGTCAACCGTCACTAAATCGATGCGCCCTGCTGCTTCCGCGGGTCCGTCTCCGCGATGATGATGCTGACCGCGTGCTGATTGAACCCTTTGAAACCGCCCTTGCGTTGCAGGTTTTCGAGATGACTTCCAATGGCGCCCTTCGTCGTGAACTCCTGAAACTGCTCGTGCGTTATCGAGCCATTCTGCAGGAGGCGCTCGGCGCGCGCGCGGCGCACCTTCCAGCGTTCACCTTCAGTGAAGGCTTGCTTCAGGAAAGGAAAATCCGAGAACGGCCGCATCGTGTTAATACCCTCGCTGGCGAGTTGTTCGCGAAGCAGCGCGTGGTCGAATCGGCACTCGAGATGGTGCATGCCGGCTTCGAGCAGACTCTCCCCGTGGAGCCCGCACCAAAGTCCGATTGTGCCGAGCTTCGGCTGCGCGGGCAACGGATTGCGCGAGAAATCGACCTCCACCTCGTCGGAATTCAGATCGACATCGTTGAAGATGATGATGCCTTCGACTGGCTGCTCGACAATCTGCGCCCCCCATCCAGCCTCCGCGCCGGCGTAGTATCGCTCGCGCCGATGGAAGCCAAGTATCTCCCAAGCCTTGATTAGATCGACAAAGCATTCCCGCGACGAGCGAAAGGTGTGGTGATCGTGATTCGCCCAGCCCAGCCCGAGCGTGTCCTGACGACGCTTCTGGTCCGTACCGGCGCGATTGCGCTTCTCCCAATAACGCCGCTCCTCTTCGAAAACGAGATGACACGCAAGGTCGGGGCCGACGAGCTCGATCATTTGCCCGATGCGCTCGTGCGTGTGCTGCATGCCTTTTCCGTCGTCATCCCAGATGCGGCGCCGCGTCCGATACAGCTCGCGGGCGGCGAGATAAGACTTCAAATCCGGCTCCTCCGGCATGTAACCGCGATAGGCGCGGCGTTCGATTGTCTCGAGACGCGCGCCATTTTCGTCGTTGATCAGCAATCTTCGAAAACGAGAGAGCGGAGCGCCTTCGATCTCGTTCGTGATTCCGTGCACGCCCGCGAAGTCCGCTAGGCTTTCCGGACGAATGCCAAGCGCAAGCGGATACCTGGCATTGGTCGGCGCGACCAACACGCGCGGCAGCATTGCCTCCGGATGCCAGAGTTGCTTTTGCGCGTCCGGCGCGTCAGCCAGAGGATCGTCCGTGTAGCCAGTCGCGCGCAGCGCCTCTTCATCCGACGCCGGAAGCAACAGGTAATCGGTCCAGTCAAGAATCAGGGTGCCGGTCTCATCACGCATGCGCGAGGCCAGGGTGCGGGCGAAGCTGTTCTGCTGCGTAAAAGCATCAATGCGCTCGAGAATGAAGTTCTCCGCGTCGTAACAAAGCGGCCATTCGAACTTGGTTTCCGCTCCTGTCTCTTTTTGAGGATCAAGCGTTGCTGTCGTCATAACGTTTTACTGTTGTTCAATTCTCCAAACCTGTCATCCCGAGCCGCGCAGACGGCGAGGACCTCACGACAGGTGATGGTTCACGCCTCTTCAGTCGCGTCATTGCCGGCCTTAGCGAGATCCTTCACCGTCCTCGCGGTTCAGGATGACCATGCAGTGGGAATAGTCTTTTCCAGGATCACGCCGTAGCGCTTCCCTCACCTGCTCCGAACGTAATTCCCTGGGCAAGCGGAAGCTCGGTAGAAAAGTTTACGGTGTTCGTCTGCCGGCGCATGTAGCTCTTCCAGGCGTCGCTGCCGCTTTCGCGTCCTCCACCGGTGTTCTTCTCGCCACCGAATGCGCCGCCGATTTCCGCCCCGCTCGTCCCCGCATTAATGTTCGCGATCCCGCAATCGCTCCCGACCGCGCTGACGAATTTCTCCGCCTCGCGCATATCGTTCGTGAAAATGGCGGAGCTGAGGCCCTGCGGCACGTCATTATGCAAGGCGATCGCCTCATCGAACTCGCTGTAGGTCATCAGATAAAGCAGCGGACCAAATGTCTCATGCTTCACAATCTCGAACTCGTGCCGCGCCATCGCGAGACATGGCCTCATGTAAGCGCCACCGGGGAACTGCTCTCCGTTCAGCTTCTCGCCGCCGTAAAGCACTTCGCCCCCCTCGCTCTTCACCCTCTCAATCGACTGGATGACGTTCTCCACCGCGGACGGATCGATCAAGGGACCCATGAGCGTGTCGCGATCCAGCGGATTGCCAATACGCACAGATTTATAAGAGCCTAACAACTGCTCGCGGAGTCTCTCGGCAAGGGATTCATGGGCAATGACACGCCGCGTTGAGGTGCAACGCTGTCCTGAGGTTCCGACTGCACCAAAGAAAATCGAGTTTGCAGCCATGGCGAGGTCCGCCGTAGGACCGACAACAAGCGCGTTGTTTCCGCCGAGTTCGAGAATGCTTTTGCCGAGACGGCCATGCACGGCTTTGCCAACTTCGAAGCCCATTCTCGTCGAGCCTGTGGCGGAGACCAGGGGCACGCGGCGATCGGCTGCGAGCTTTTGTCCGAGAGTTGGACCGTCACCAACCAGGAGAGAAAAAATAGCTGGATCGGCCCCGGTCTTGCGGCACACCCGTTCCGCGATTTTGATCACCGCAATCGCAGTGAGCGGCGTCTTCTCGGAAGGTTTCCAGATTGTCGCATCGCCACAAACGGAGGCGAGCGCAGCGTTCCATGACCAGACCGCGACAGGGAAATTGAATGCAGAAATAATGGCGACAAGCCCGAGCGGATGCCACTGCTCCATTAAGCGATGGCTCGGCCGTTCCGATTGAATCGTTAGGCCGTAGAGCTGTCGTGATTGACCGACCGCGAAGTCGCAGATGTCTATCATCTCCTGCACTTCGCCTTCGCCTTCCGCGATAATCTTGCCTGTCTCCATCGTGACGAGCTTCGCGAGATCCGTCTTCGTCTCGCGGAGCGCATTCCCGAGCTGTCGCACGGTTTCGCCCCGCACCGGGCCGGGTGTTTTGCGCCACGTCTGGAAGGCCTCCTCGGAACGCGCAATCGCGCGTTTGTAATCTTCATCCGACGCGGTTCGCACCCGGGCGAGCAACTTGCCGTCAATCGGCGAAGACTTTTCGATCATGGCGCCGCCGCCGCGCCATTCGCCGTCGAACGCGCCAGAGTTCTCCTCGGCCAGGCCGAGTTTCTCGAGAACAGATCGCATCGCTAGCGGCACAAGCGCCGGCACTCCTGACGCATCAAATCCATCGCTTCATCCACGACCTCTGCGGTGACGTCGAGCGCGGGACGAAAACGGATCGCGCGCTTACCCGATTTCAGAACAAGCAGCCCTCGGTCATAGAGCTCTTTCCAGACTTTGTCGCGCGACTCCGCCTCCGGCAAATCGAACGCAACGAACAGCCCGCGACCTCGCACGGCGCTGATCGTGGGGCATTCCTTCGCAATCTCATGCAGCGCGGAAACGATGCGGTCGCCCATGACGCGCGCGTTCTCCACCAGGTTCTCCTCCTCGATGATTTGCAGGTAATGTTTCGAGCGCACCATGTCGGTGAAGTTGCCGCCCCAGGTCGAGTTCAGGCGGCTCGGCATCCGAAACGCGTTGTCCTCCACCTCGTCGAGACGCGGTCCCGCCATCACGCCGCAGACCTGCACCTTTTTTCCGAAAGCCATCAGGTCGGGTAAGACTCCAAAATGCTGCGAGCACCAGGTCTGCCCCGTGGTTCCAAGCCCCGTCTGTACTTCGTCGAAGATCAGGAGCATTTCGTTCTGATCGCAGATCTCGCGCAGCTTCTGCAGCCACTCTCGACGGAAATGATTATCGCCGCCTTCACCTTGAATCGGCTCAATGATGATCGCCGCGATGTCCACGCCGCGCTCCGTGATAAACTTCCGGATCTCCTCTTCCGCTTTCTTCTCGCGCTCGACGACATCCCGCTCCTGTTCCGCCTTGCCTGACGAAAAATCGATCGAAGGACAGGAAACCCGCGGCCAATCGAATTTTGCGAACAAATCCGTCTTCTTCGGATCGGTGTTCGTGAGGCTCATGGTGTAGCCGCTGCGACCGTGGAAAGCGTGGCGGAAATGCAGGATCTCGGTGCCGCGTTCGCCGTGTCCGGCTCGCATGTTCTTGCGCACTTTCCAGTCCATCGCCGCTTTGAGGCAGTTCTCGATGGCGAGCGCGCCGCCTTCGATAAAAAGGTAACGATTCAAGGGCGGCAGACCGGCCACGCGCGCGAAGGTCTCGACGAAGCCGGCGTACGCTTCGGAGTAAACATCCGAGTTGGCGACTTTCGTCCTCGAGGCGCACAACAATTCTTCGCGAACTTCCGGCTGGTCGAAGTGCGGGTGACGGAAGCCCACCGGCACCGAACCGAAGAAGCCGTAGAAGTCGATCAGGCGGTGTCCGCTGGCCGCGTCATACATGTATGAACCACGGCTCCGTTCGAGGTCGAAGACAATGCGGAAGCCATCCATCAGGATGTGCTCCTCTAGCTTCTTCAGTGCGTCGGCGGCGACGCGGTGTTTATTCGGCTGGTGGGATTTGCTCTGCGTAGACTGGCTCCGCGCGGAAGTGCGGGCCGACTCCGTGAGCACGGGCGGCATACTCATCCGCTGATCGTAGCTGTCGCGTTGTGGTTGGTCAACCGGAGCGCGGCCGACCGTAGCCTGTAATGTGGCAGGCTCTGTGCCGCAACTTCCCCTTTGTTGCGGTCGTGGCACAAAGGCCCCCTCCCACGTTAATTGTCAGACAATTCCGGTGCGCAGCAGGTCATGCTTGCCGCCTAACAACTCCTGGGTCAGCGCATAGCCGCGCTGGTCGGCGTTCTTGCCGGTGCCGGCAAGGTGATGATCGATGCGCGATTTCGCGGAAGCACAGAAGTAATTCGCCAGGGAGAGAATCTCCCCGGCAGGCTTGCCGTTGTTGATCAAATGCTGCGCGTAGGAACAGGTGGCGCTTATCGCAAACAGCTCCGTCGCGACACCGACGAAACGGGAAAGCAACAGCTGCTCGCGATCGAGCTTCGGCCCGAAACGCATCATGGAATGGAACAAACCGCGCGCGAGTTTCTTGCTCGTGGCCGCACCATATTGGATGTGCGGCCGCAGCTCTTCGTGCAGCTTGCTCAGATCACCTGCGTTCGCCTTCGTATACTGCCGCGGATACCAGCGTGAATAGAACGAGCCGGAGCTGAACATCGATTTCATCCGCGTCCTCATCGGCAACTGCGTGTTGAAGATCGCGCCGCCGACCTTGAGATGCGGATCGAGTGCCTCGCGGGCGATGAAGAGCCGCATGATCTCGCTCGAACCTTCGAAGATGGTGTTGATGCGGCAGTCGCGCAGGAAACGTTCGACAGCGATCGGCTCCTCCCCACGACCGGCGAGTGATTGGGCAGTTTCGTAGCCGCGCCCGCCGCGCACCTGCATGGCGTCATCGGCAATTTTCCAAGTCATCTCCGTGCACCACATTTTGCACATGGCCGTTTCGATCCGCAGATCACCGGCTTTGCGATCGACCAGTGCCGAGGTGAGGAACGTGATTGCCTCCATCGCAAAGGTGTTCCCCGCCATTTCCGCGACTTTGCCGGCGATCGCAGAGTGCTGGCCGATGGGCGCGCCCCACTGGATGCGTTCCTTGGCCCACTTCCGGCAGATCTCGACCAGGCGCTTCGACAAACCGACACAAGCCGCTGGGATCGTTAGGCGGCCGGTATTCAATGTCGTGAGGGCGACCTTCAAGCCTTGCCCTTCTTTTGCGATCATGTTCTCGCGCGGGACACGCACGTTCGTGAATTTCACGATGCCGTTGTAAAGCGCGCGCAAACCCATGAAGTGGCAGCGATACGTGATCTCCACGCCGGGATAATCGACGTCGACGATAAACGCGCTGATCTGCTTGCGCTCCTTCCCGTTCACCATTTTCGGCGGCGTCTTGGCCATGACCACGAGCACGCCGGCCTTGATCAAATTGGTGCACCAAAGTTTCTCGCCATTCAGGATCCAGGCAGAGCCGTCTTCGGAGAGATCCGCGCGCAAGCTCATGTTTGCCGGATCGGAGCCGGCGTTCATCTCGGTTAACGCAAAGGCCGAGATCTCCTTACGCGCCACGCGCGGCAAATACTTATCTTTCTGTTCGTCCGTTCCGAAAAGGAGCAGCGGCTGCGGAACCCCGATCGATTGATGAGCGGAGACAAGCGCGGTCAGATTCGCATCCCAACTGCCAAACAACATGGCCGCGCGACCGTAGTTCACTTGCGACAAACCAAGTCCGCCGTACTGCTTCGGCACTTTGATAGCGAAAGCGCCCATCGCGAAAAGCTCATCGATGTTCTTCTGCGGGATTTCTCCGGTGCGATCAATCTCATCGGCATCGACGTTCGCATGCAGATACTCCCTCAATTGCTCGAGGAAAGACTCGCCCGCGGCGCGATCCTCCGCGCTCTGCTCCGGCCACGGGAAAATGCGCTCGAAGGCGAACTTTCCGATAAACAAATTGCTCGCGAAGCTGCCGCGTTCATCGAGCGGATCACGGGAGCTTTCCGCGAGCTCCAGCGCTGCGGCTTTGCCGGCCGACATTTTTGACGTGTCGATCACGGACGCGCCAGACTTCTCCGACTGCGCGCCGGTTTCAGCTTTGATTTGTTCAGGCGGCGCTTCGAGCGGTGTCTTCATTTATTTAGAGTAGCGCACGCTTCCGGTTTGCAGAATCAGCAGATGCAAGCTGGATGTCTCCGCTATCTCCGAACGATCACGCATCGCCGTAAAATTTCGTCCCATTTTGAGCATGCTCTTTCAGCAGATCGCACGGGCCGAACTTCTCACCAGCGCGCGCATGCAGTCCATCCATCTCCGTCACGACGGTGTTCATTCCAACATGATCCGCGTAACGCAACGGCCCGCCGCGAAAGGGAGCAAAGCCCGTCCCCATCATCATGCCAAAATCTGCGTCTTCTGGCGTGGCGACAACTTTCTCTTCCAGACAGCGCGCCGCTTCGTTCACCATCAGAAAGACCAGACGGTTCACGATTTCGTCTGTTGTAGCCGAGGGCGATGACCGCGGCTCGGAGCGAGGCGACCTCTCGGAGCGGCCGGGGTTACCGCCCCCGGCTACAACGTCGCTGCGCAAATCTCGCACCGATTCGTTAGGCGATTGCCCCTTGCCGGCATACTCATAGAAGCCGCGACCATTTTTTCGCCCGAGCAATTTCGCGGCTAGCATTTTGCGTAGAATTTCCGGAGCTCGGTCGCGGCGACCAAATTTTTTCTCGAGCGTCTCAGCGATGTCGACCGTGATATCGAGGCCGATTTCGTCAATCAAACGCAAGGGGCCCATCGGCATTCCCCACGTCAACAACGCGTCGTCGATCTCCTTCGCGGGCACTCCCTTTTCGAACAGCTCAGCGGCATCGAGCAGATAAGGGAAGAGCACGCGATTCACGAGGAATCCGGGGCTATCCTGCACCACCACCGGCAGCTTGCCGATCTCTCGGGTGAAGGCGAGCGCTCGCGCGACCGTTTCGGGTGCGGTTTGCTGTCCGACTACCACTTCGACCAGCTTCATGCGGCTGACCGGATTGAAGAAATGCAACCCGATGACGCGGCCAGGCTGATCCGTCATTGCGCCAAGCTCCGTAATTGAAAGCGCGGACGTATTCGTCGCCAGCAGTGTTCTCCCCGGCGTTTTGGCCGCGAGGTCAGCGAAGATCTGCTTCTTGATCTCCATCTTCTCGGACGCGGCTTCGATTACAATTCCGATATTGCGCATCTCGCCCGGATTGGTTGAAGCAACGATGCGCGCCCGGCCCTGCCTGGCGATCTCCTCGCCCATAAGTCCACGCTTCACTGCGTCGCTATATATCTTCTCAATGTTCGCCAATCCGTGATCGAGTTGCTCGGAATTCACGTCCCGCAGGATAACTGAGACACCACGCGAAGTGAGCCATTGTGCGATGCCAGAACCCATGACGCCGGCGCCGATGACCGCTCCATGGGTGATCTTTTCCGCAGCCGTCTTTGCTGCGCCTTTGCGGAATTTGTCGTTGAGGAAAAAGTTCCGGATCAGGTTTTGTGTCGTCTCGGTTTCGCCAAGCTCCACAATCGCGTCGACCTCTATCTGCAACGATTCCTTGATCGAGCTCGTCAGCCCGCGGGTCATGATCTCAAGCGCGCGGCGCGGAGCCTGATTCGGCGTCTCCTTTGGAAAGGGGACCTGCACTTCGCTGTGTGGCGCCCGCGGACGTTCACGTTTCCCTTGCGAAATCTTTTTGCGCGCCGCGTCGAGTAGTTGGTCGCGCGGAACAACCTCGTCGACAAGGCCGATGCGCAGCGCTTCCTCCGCCGAATGAAGTTTACCCTTTAGGATTACTTCCGCCGCAGCTTCGAGACCGAGCAAGCGAGGTAACCGCGTCGCACCACCCCATGCCGGGACCAGGCCCAGCGTCGTTTCGGGAAGCCCAATGCGTGTAGCGGGGTCGTTAGTAGCGACGCGATAGTCGCAAGCAAGCGTAATTTCATATCCGCCGCCGGCGCAGGCCCCATGGATTGCTGCGACCGTCGGAACTTTGAGCGCGGCGAGCCGATTGAAAACGCTCTGGCCCTCTGCGATGAAGGCGCGTAGCTCGCCCGTTTGCGCCTGCCGCAGAAGTGTCTGTAAATCAGCTCCGGCAATGAAGATCGATCTCTTCGCGGAAGTGACAATTACGCCTTTAATCAAGCCGTCGCTTTCGATTGCATCCAGATGCTCGCGCAAACTGTCCATCGTCGCGGTGTCGAAAATATTGGCGCCTGATTCAGGGCGATCGAAACTCAACACGCAGATTCCGTCGTGGCGTACTTCGCGCCGAATCATCGACGCCGTTTCTGTCGCAATCATCGCCGATCACATTGCCGCGATTCGCGCAGATTCCAAGCGGAGAGAAGGTCATCGAATCCAGCGGTCACAGACCGCCGTTACAGGTGGGTTCATCGCATAGCCCACTTTGGACCCTGCGCGGCTGTAGCGGCGGCCTATGACCGCCGAACCACGTCGACCGTCCACGCGTTGCGGTTCACTAACGCCGATGATAGAACTCCGGTGCCGCTTCTTCGGGCGGCCGTCACGCGCACGCGCTCATGGTCGGCAGGATTCTACAACCGGAAATCAAGAGCTTGATCGACTCGCGCAACTTCGGCGCGCTGCGCGAACTGTTTTCTGATTGGCCACCGGCGGACGTCGCGGAAGTGATCCTCGACATGCCAGAGCACGAGCAGGTGATCATCTTCCGCGTCCTGCCACACGATCTGGCGGCGGACGTTTTCGAATACCTAGAGATCGATCCGCAGCAACAGCTCCTGCGTGGAATGGCGCAGGAGCAGGTGGTCGGAATCCTGAACGAAATGTCTCCGGATGATCGCACCGCGCTGCTCGAAGAATTGCCGAGCGCGGCAGCGCGACAGCTCATCCGGCTCCTGACGCCGGAGGAACGCCGCGTCGCGCAGGCATTGCTCGGTTATCCGGAAGAGAGCGTGGGTCGTCTCATGACACCCGACTTCATCGCGGTGCACGCGGATTGGACGATCAGGGAAGTGCTCGATTACGTCCGCGAGCATGGGGAAGACTCCGAGACGCTCAACGTCATCTATGTTGTCGATGATCGCGGCAAGCTGCTCGACGACCTTCGCATCCGCGAGATCCTCGTTCAGCCGCTCGAAGCGAAGGTAAACGACATTGTCGACGGCAATTTCGTGACGCTCAGCGTGACGGATCCGGAGGAGGCGGCGGTGAATGTCTTTCGCAAATACGACCGCACGGCTCTGCCGGTAACTGATTCCAATGGCGTGCTGGTGGGCATTGTCACGATCGACGACATGCTCGACGTCGCGGAAGAAGAAGCCACGGAAGACATCCAAAAGTTCGGCGGCATGCAGGCCCTCGAAGAGCCGTATTTGCGATTGCCGCTGCTAAACGTCGTCTGGAAACGTGCACCGTGGCTCGCGGTTTTGCTCCTCGGTGAAATGCTCACCGCCACTGCGATGGCCTATTACCAGACTGAAATCGCGAAGGCGCTCGTGCTCACCGTCTTCCTCCCCATGATCATTTCGAGCGGCGGCAACTCCGGCTCGCAAGCTTCCACCCTCATCATCCGCGCCATGGCCCTCGGTGAAGTCACACTGCGGGATTGGTGGCGCGTGATGCGGCGGGAGATTCAAACCGGGCTGCTGCTGGGGCTGATGCTCGGAACGATTGGCGCAATCCGAGTCGTTCTCTGGTCCCTCATCGGCCAGCAGTATTTCCATCGCGACGTTTATGGGCCGCACTGGGCTCTGATCGCGCTGACCGTGGGCATTGCACTAGTGGGTGTCGTGCTGTGGGGCTCGCTTTCCGGTTCGATGCTTCCTTTCGCGCTGCGCCGTTGCGGACTTGATCCCGCAACCTCATCGGCGCCATTCGTGGCCACGCTCGTGGATGTGACGGGCGTAATTATCTACTTCACGATCGCGCTCTTCTTTCTGAGCGGGACGATGCTGTAGCCTAACAATCCAGGACGAGCGTCAGACTTTGATCTGAACCCACTCGTTCCGCGCGCGCGAATCAGCGACGGCCTGGACGACGCGCATATAACGAACGCCCTCTTTGAAATCGGGGCGGGGCCGGACTTTACCTTTCGATTTCACGGCAGCAATAAAATCATCTTCGACCTGCCAGCCGCCCTCGATGTCAGGAGTTAACTTTACGTCGTGCAGATCCCGATCTCCCGGTTTCCCAGCGCGGATCACGTCGGAGGCGAAGTCGTAGGTCATCGTGCCCGCATCGCCATAGACTTCGAGCCGGTCGCTGCTGCCGAGGGCACTGATGCCGCTGAACTCGAGTACGCCCTCCGCCCCGTTTTCGAAAGTGCACAGAACAGTGAGCATGTCGGGAATAACGACCTCGTAACCCTGGCGCACGGGATGCAGGATTTTGCCACGCGCATAAACCCCGGTGATATCGCCGAACCAGCGCTGCAACACTTCGACATAGATGCCGAGCGCGAGCACATTTAATCCGCTAATCTCAGTTCGCTGCCGCCAATGCGCCGCGGCGTCGGCGTTAAGATATGCGCCGGTGAAGCTTTGCAGCCGCACGTGCTGCGGGTGGCCAATGTAATTCTCCGCCAGAAGCTTTTTCACCAGCAGATCGCCGCGCAATCCGAATGGCGGCGGACAAAGCATTGTGACCTGCTCTGGAAAACGTTGTGCCGTCGCGAGCATCTCCTCGGCTTCGGCAAGATCCATCGCCATGCGCGCCTGACAGAAGACATGCTTGCCAGCTTCGAGCGCGGAAACGGTCACCGCCGAATGCATGTAGGGCGGCGTGCCGATCCAGATAATGTCGATATCGGGCAGCGCAAGGAGATCAGCCCAATTCTGCATCGGCACCGCGTTCGGCACGTTCTCATCACAGAATTGCAACGAGCTTTCGTAAGTTGAATTTGAAACTGCGACCACCTCCACGTCCGAATGCCGCTTCAGCGCCGGGAGGTGGCGATTTTTGACGATTTCCCCGGCACCGATAATGCCGAGGCGAAGTTTCTGGCTGGTCGAGCGAGGCATGTGTTTCTAAAACGAGAACGCCGCGCCGAACTGCATTCTCCGCGGCCGGAATTGCTTTGACCGTGTGAGGTTGGAGGCGTTCAAGATTCGCTTGACCGAGCATGACAGGAGCGGCACGTTGCGCGACTCTTTTTCCGGAGCCATGTCAAAAGTTTGCAGCATCACAGGTTCGAAGGTCTCGCGCGGCAGTATTATCCACCGCCGCGGCATGGCCAAGAAAAAGGGCGGTGTCGGGCGACACGTGACCAAGAATGTGCCGCGCACCTTCAGCCCAAATCTGCACGAGCATCGCGTCTGGGTGCCCGAGCTGCGCAGATTCGTGCGGATCAAAGTAACCGCGCGCGGCCTGAAGACCTTGAACAAGAACGGCGCCTACGCGACTCTGGCGAAGGCGGGTTTGATCTCGGTGTAGCGTTCAGCGCCCGTCGCCGACGGATCCTGCCGGGAGAGGTGTTATAGCATTTGTCGAATGATTTCGCCTGCGAGTTGTAGCCGGGGGCGGTGACCCCGGCCGCCGGAAGTAGCCGGTTCGTCGCCAGAGATATTGAAATAACTGCGTTGGCGCCGCCGGGGTCGCCGCCCCGGGCTACAACTTCGCCCAATGGAAACCTTGGCTAAAGCGTGACGTCGCTACAGGCGGCTCGCCGCCTACGACGGTGAGGGCACCGCTTCCGCCGGTAAAGGAGAACCCTGCTCGACTGCGTCCTCCCGCTTCGCGCCACCTTCTTCGCCTTCTGCCGGCGCCGCAATCGGGTGCTGCTCAGCCGGTGAACTCGCATCGGCAGGATTGAGCGCCGATACATTTTGCTCCACTTCCATCCCACTCGCATTACTGAGTGCCGCGGCGGGAGAATCGGCCACCTTGTCGCCGACGGTCGAGGCTGCCGCGGCCGGTCCATTCTCAGAGCGAGCCACTTCTTGGTCCGCTGCATTCGCCAGCGGAGTGGGCGCCTTGGCACGCGGCAGGTCTAACGAGCCGTCGTTGAATTCGATCACATAGCCTTCGCTGATCAACCAGCGCAGGTCCGAGGCGAGCGAGAGTTTCACCCGATCGGCTTCCGCTGCATCGGACGTTGCACCGACAAGCTTCTCGGCCAATTGCTTGCGATTGATCTGCGCCGCTTCGGCCAGCGCATGCAGAATTGCATTGATGGAAGCCGAAACGCCTGTGCTTTCGTGGCTGAAACTTCGGATGCGAATTGGCGAAACGAAGAGCATGCCTTTACGATGGCGGAAGATGTTCAGGCCGTTCGCGCGCAAACCGCCGGCCAGTTCCTGCATCATTTTCGAAGGCGAGCGAATCTCAGCCGACCACGCATCTTCGATCAGTCGCCCGAGCCCGCGATCCGGCAGGCGCCGACTAACGACTCCGCTGATCGTGAGCTCGGGGGCGCCGCGCAAGAGCGTGGGCAAGTGCGTCTGGCGAAAATGGCGCTCGGCTTCCGCTGCATTCGGGAAACTCACCGGCGGCTCGACATTCTTTGCCGTGTAAGTCGTCACGCTGCGCGCCTGCTCTTTCCAGGCTTCCACGACCGCCGGATCATTGACGATCTCAATCCCGCGCTGGAAATCGCTGAAGCTCATCCGGCGGCTGTAACGCTGCTCGTAAAGGCTGCGCAGTTGCGTCTGATAACTGTGGTGATTCGTCGGCGCAAGCAACACGTCACTGGCACGATCGCGCGCGACATTGGTGAAGTTCCCCTTGATCGCATCCGACTGCGAGACTTCGATCGAGTAATATTCTTCCTTCGCGGTTGCGAAAGCGCTCCCCTCCAGGATGCGCTGGTCCGTCGCGACAGGTCCGTATTCGCCCAGCTGAAACAAGGGTGTTTCCGATGAGCCAGTAAGATGAACATCGTAGCGTTCCGGCTTATCGAGAAAGAGCCGCGCGAGCGCGAAGACCGAGTAAGTCACCGTCCCGGATTTCATCTGCGCGATGACACTTTCGAAGGCAGCCGGATGAGGAATGAAACGCAGCGCGACCTTTGGCAAGGGAATCGACACGCGCGCCCGATGATCGTCCATGGGACGGTCTGCTCTGCGCTGCTCGGGAGGCCGTGGGCCGCCGCGCGGCGGACGATCTCTCTGCGCGCGATTCTTCGCGGGACGCGGGCGAGATTCACGACCGCGCATCGGTCTGCGGCCCTCCCGATCAAACGGACGTTCTTCCGCGGCTTCGTAGTCCGCGTACTCGTTAGTCCGCGCCGGTTCGTTGACCCAGGCGGGCATCAATTTCAGGTCGAGCAAGTCAGCAGGCGTGGTCGGCTCGGACATCGTTCTTCCTTACGCTAACACCTCGCGAAGTAAACCGTTGCGCCTGCATTCCCGCGGCACGGCGCGATGGGGAAATTAAATTGACAAGCTTTCTAATTCATTTACTTGCCATCGGTGTTGGAACTGCGCTGACGCTTTCTCCACGCGAACGAGAACTTAGAAATTTTATGAGCGACAAACCAATCGAACAGAAGGTCAAAGACATCATCGTCGAACAACTCGGTGTTAACCCGGAACAGGTCACGCCGACGGCCTCTTTCATCGAGGATTTGGGCGCTGATTCCCTCGACATTGTCGAGCTTGTGATGGCCTTCGAAGAAGAATTTTCCGTCGAAGTTCCCGACGAAGATGCTGAGAAGCTGCAAACCGTTGGTGACGTCATAAAATACATCGAGGATAAAGCTTCCAAACAGTAGGCAACTCAACCGGCTTCGGCCAGGCGTGCCGTTCAGGAAAACACGACTTTGGTCGTGTTTTTTTGTTGCAGGTTGCAGCATTCGTTAGGCCGCACAGACTGACTCAGTGGATATCGCTCTCCTCCAGGCCCGGCTGTCGCACATGGGCGAGCACCACATTTCGATCCTCGGCTTGATCGCATTTGCCGGCTCTTTCGGCGCCGGGTTGCACATTCGGGGCGGCGAGATTCGCGTGACCGCGAGAGCAGACTTAGCGATTGGCGCGCAGGTCGCGTCGCTCGACTCGCAGAACTAGTCGCGAGTTTTGGAAGAGACCATCTCGTTCCGCAATGGCCGCGCGCGGGTTCTCGATGGCGCTGCCCTGCGGAGCTGTGAAACCTGGCAGAAGGCGTTGCAACGGAAGGCAAAAGACCACCGGTTTTACGAAATTGTTGAGCAGACGCTCGTTTCAGGCTTCGAGCACCGTTACGTCGTGCTGGAAGATACAAGCGGCAACGTCCGCGGCGTTCAGCCCGTCTTTTTCGTTCGGCAAAATCTGGTCGAAGGAGTGCCGGCGCTCCGCGCCGCTGTCGAAACCATCCGGCGCGTTCTTCCCCGCTTTCTCACCTTGCGTTTGCTCATGGTCGGCTGCGTGGCGGGGGAAGGTCACCTCGGAGCTTGCCGCCCGGAAGATGAAGAATGGCTCGTCGCAGCGTTGCATTCCACTCTTCACATTTATGCGCGCCGGTGTGGCGCATCACTCGTAGTTTTCAAGGATTTCCGCTCGAGCTACCGGACCTCTTTACAGGCCCTCGTGCGCAATGGCTACACGCGCGTTCCAAGCATGCCGATGACACGGTTATCGCTGCGCTACAAAAACTTCGATGCCTATTTTGCCAGCTTGAGTAAAGCGACGCGCAAAGACCTTCGGCGAAAATTCCGGACAGCCGGAAAGGCTGAGCCGCTTGCGCTGGAAGTAAGGACTGACGTCACCGCAATCTTGGACGAGATCTATCCGCTTTATCTCCAGGTGCACGAACGCTCCGCGTTGAAATTTGAAACGCTAACGAAGGATTACTTTCGGGAACTCGGCCAGCGCATGCCGGACCGCGTGCGGTTTTTCCTCTGGCGGCAGCACGGACGAATCGTGGCGTTCAGTCTTTGTCTCGTGCACGAGGGCGCGATTTACGATGATTATCTTGGGCTGGATTACCGCGTCGCGCTTGATCTGCATCTCTACTTCCTCAGCTTTCGCGACGTCATCACCTGGGCCATTGCGCAGGGTCTCGACCGTTATCTGAGCAGCCCGTTGAACTATGAACCGAAGCTCCATTTCGGTTGCGACCTGATGCCGCTGGATCTCTACGTGAAGCACACTTCACCGCTCCTGAATCGCCTCTTTCCGCCGCTCCTGAAACTGCTCGAGCCAACGCGACACGACGCCGTGCTACAGCGTTTCGCCAATGCCGATGAACTCTGAGCCGCGCGTTCAATCTTTCCGATTCGCGAATCCGTGGGTGCAAGTCGCGGTGAGCACCCTCTGCGTCACAATCTCGGAGCTGTTCCTGAAACGGGGCGCGATGGCGACCGTTCACGTTTCACAACAATGGGCTTGGACAGGACTCACCGGCCTTGCCTCGCCGCTCGTCTGGATCGGCATCATCTTCGTGGTCCTGAGCTTCATCACCTGGCTGTATGCGCTGCGGCATCTGCCGCTCTCGCGCGCCTTTCCCGCCTCGCAAGCCGTGCACGTGCTGGTCCCGCTTAGCAGTTGGCTCGTGCTCGGCGAACGCATCACTACAATACGTTGGTGCGGCATTGCGCTCGTCCTCGCCGGTTTGGCGCTGGTCGCTAAACCCGTTGCGACGCTGGAAGAGAAACTGTGACGCTGCTCTCGCTTCTCCTGATCGGTGTCTCGCTTGTCGCCCTTGTGGGAGGACAATTGTTGCTGAAACGTGCGATGGAGTCAACCACCGGCCGGGGTTTCGCGCAGCGGACTTTCGTCATTTCTCTGCTCGCCGGCACGCTTCTGATGGCGACGTCCTTCTTCCTCACGCTCGGCCTTCTCCAGCGCTTCGATCTAAGCTACCTCTATCCTTTCCAGGGACTCAGCGTCATCTTCATCAGCATCGCCGCCGCCGTTCTTCTGCGCGAACGGCTCACCCTTCCGCTGATCATAGGCTCAATCCTGATCACCGCAGGTGTTGTGCTGGTCTCTATTAGTTAATGCAGGCCAAAGCTTGTCGAGCGCGGCGCGATTGACGTCGCGGGCGCGAGCAGCAGCCATCGCGGGCAACTTCGGATGATCCCATTCTGCCGCGAACCTTTGCGCCCGGCGCGCGTACTGCGGGGCGGAGAACGCACCACAGATGTCGCCCGCGACAATGCACGCGCCTTGACGAAGCTTTCCGATAGCCCATGCGACATCCTCCGTCGCAAAACGCCCATTCTCCCAGTTTGTGATCGCGTCG
>JACCTI010000231.1 GCA_013812515.1 Chthoniobacterales bacterium | reverse complement strand
TCGGCCTCTACGATCGCGTGCGCGAACTATTCGCCGCCTTACCGGAGGCGATGGCGCAAGGGCTGACCGCGAGCGCTTTCTCCTTCAACTCCGGCAGCGGCCGGTGCGAACGATGTTGCGGCACCGGCTCCGAGAAGATCGAAATGCAATTCCTGAGCGACCTCTTCGTGCGTTGCGCCGAGTGCGCAGGGAAACGCTTCCAGCCGCATGTCCAGCGCGTGCAGCTCAGCGGAAGATCCATCCACGACGTGCTGCAGATGACGGTGAGCGAAGCAATTCAGTTCTTCGCGCAGATCGGCGAATCCGAAAAGCTGGGGGATCGGCTCGACGTGCTGGACGAAGTCGGTTTGGGCTACATCCGGCTCGGGCAGCCGTTGAACACGTTATCCGGCGGCGAATCACAGCGGCTCAAGCTAGTTGGGCACCTGGGTGATCACGCGGTCGGTGGGAATGGTGATTCGCCGAAGGGCAAGCTCTTCATCTTCGATGAGCCGACGACGGGCCTGCACTTCGACGATGTGGCGCTGCTCGTGAAAGTCTTTCAGCGGCTCGTGAAGAGCGGCCACACGATCGTCGTCATCGAGCACAATCTCGAGGTGATCAAGTGCGCCGACTGGGTCATCGATCTTGGACCGGAGGCTGGTGATGACGGTGGAGAGTTAGTTGCAGCGGGTACGCCGGAGCAAGTCGCGGAGGTACAGACGTCGCATACCGGAGAATATTTGCGCGACATTGTCTCGGGTAGGGTGGGCGTCTCGCCCGCCGTTCGCCGCATCTCGGGGCGAATCACGAACGGCACAGACGAGGACGAGGATGGCGTCATTGCATTGCGCGCCGCAGAAGTTCCGCCCGGTAGGATGCCGGCCGCGGCGGGCAGAATGCCCACCCTACCCGAGACAAATCGCAACGCCGCCGGTCTCGCGATCCGGATTCACGGCGCGCGCGAGCACAACCTGAAGAACATCTCGCTCCACATCCCGCGCGACAAGATGGTGATCATCACCGGGCTGAGCGGCTCGGGGAAATCGACGCTCGCTTTCGACATTCTCTTTTCCGAAGGGCAACGCCGCTTTCTCGACAGCATGTCGCCCTACGCGCGGCAGTTCGTGGAGCAGCTCGAGAAGCCCGACGTGGATCTAGTCGAAGGTGTCCCGCCGAGCGTTGCCATCGAACAGCGGGTCACACGCGGTGGCGGGAAATCAACCGTCGCGACCGTGACGGAAGTCTATCACTTCCTGCGGCTCCTCTTCGCGAAAACGGGCACGCAGTTCTGTCCCGATTGCGATCTGCCGGTGGAGAAGCAGAGCCTCGCCGCGATCGTTAGGCAAGTAGAGGCGGCGGCAAATCGCGGGTTGCTCAAGGTCCTCGCGCCGCTCGTCAAAGCGCGCAAAGGTTTCCACACCGATGTCGCGCGTTGGGCGGAGCGGCAAGGCTTCGACACGCTCTTTGTCGACGGCCAGCTCACCCCGATCGGGCAATTCGGAAAACTGGAGCGCTTCAAAGAACACACGATCGATGTCGTTGTCGGCGTGATTGACGCGAAGCGAATCCTGAAAGCGCGCAACCTGGTGCAGCGGGCGCTCGATATCGGCCGCGGCACCGCGCATCTGCTTGATGCAAAGCATCGGCTCACCGTCATGAGCACCGAGATGAGCTGTCCGGGTTGCGGCCGGGCGTTTGAAGGGCTCGATCCCCGTTTGTTTTCGTTTAATTCACCGCATGGCGCGTGCGAAGAGTGCGGCGGGTTCGGCGAAATTTGGAATCGGGCCAAACAGAACGGCACCGAAGAGACGGGCGAATCGATGCTCGAAAGCGAAGTCGCGGCTGATCGCGAGTTCGAATCAATCGATGAAGAGGAGACGAGTGAATGTCCCTCGTGTCGCGGCTCGCGTTTGAACGCGATCGCGCGGCACGTCCGAGTGCAAGGTCACACGATCGACCACTTCACCTCGCTTTCCGCTGGTGAAGCCGCGGCGTCGCTGGGGAAACTCCGCTTTCGCGGGAATCAGAAAACGATCGCGGCCGATCTCGTGCCGGAAATTCAGCAGCGGCTCGAGTTCATGGAAAACGTCGGGCTGTCTTATCTGGCGCTTGGCCGCTCAGCAAAGACGCTGAGCGGTGGCGAATCGCAACGCATCCGGCTCGCCGCGCAACTCGGCTCGAATTTGCGCGGCGTTCTCTACGTCCTGGACGAGCCGACGATTGGCTTGCATCCGCGCGACAACATTCGCCTTCTGGAAACCCTGACCGCGCTCCGGGAGAAGGGGAATTCGCTCGTGGTCGTTGAGCACGACGAGGAAACCATGCGGCGCGCGGACCACATCATCGATCTCGGGCCCGGGGCCGGGATGCATGGCGGTGAAGTGGTGGTGCAGGGAACGCTCGCGGAAATCGAGGCGCACTCTGGCTCGCAGACCGGGCGCTGTTTGCGATCGCCGCTTTCCCATCCGATCCGCGAAAGTCGCCGCTCGTTAGGCGAGGTCGAGCAGTGGATCGAAATTCGGGGCGCGCAGGCGAACAATCTCAAGAATGTCGACGCCCGTTTCCCAGTGAATCGGCTCTCCGTCATCACTGGGATTTCGGGCTCGGGCAAGTCGACGCTCATGCGCTCCGTGCTGCTCCCGGCCGTCCGCGATTGTCTGGGTAGGGTGGGCATCTCGCCCGCCGGTTTCGGCGTCTCGCCAAAACAGTCTTTCGAAAGTTCGAGAAAGCGAGACGCTTTCGCCGGCGGGCGAGACGCCCACCCTACCTGGGTCACCGGCGCGGAGTTTTTCGAGACGGTTTATGAAGTCGACCAGTCGCCGATCGGGAAAACCTCCCGCTCCACGCCCGCGACTTACATCAAGGTCTTCGACGAAGTCCGCCATCTCTTTGCGCAGTTGCCGGTTTCGCGCGTGCGTGGTTACACGAACGCGCGCTTCTCCTTCAACACGGAGGGCGGCCGTTGCGAAACGTGCAAAGGCCAAGGCGTGATCAAACTCGAGATGAGCTTCCTGCCGAGCAGCTACGTGCCTTGTGGAGACTGCCATGGGCGCCGTTACAATCCGCAAACACTCGAGGTCCTCTACAACGAGCGCAGCATCGGCGACGTAATGGAGATGACCATCGAGCAGGCCGCGGAACTGTTCGCGACGAATCAGAAGATCGCACGGCCGCTGCAGCTGCTCGTCGACACGGGTCTCGGTTACCTGAAGCTCGGGCAGCCTAGTCCCACTTTGAGCGGCGGCGAAGCGCAACGGTTGAAGCTGGTGACGGAACTCGCGCGCGGCACGGGTCGCGCGCAAAACGAGCGCATCCGCAAAATGCGAAAACCGAAGTCGACGCTCTACTTGCTCGAAGAGCCGACGATCGGATTGCACATGGCGGATGTGGAGTTGCTCCTGAAGGTGCTGCACCGGCTCGTTGATGAAGGCAACACGGTCATAGTCATCGAGCACAATCTGAGTGTGATTGCGGAAGCGGATTACATCGTGGACATCGGACCGGAAGCGGGCGCAGAAGGTGGCGAGATTGTGGCCGTCGGCACACCGGAGGAAGTGGCGAAGAACCGCGTCAGCCGAACCGCGCCGTTCCTTCGCGACGTGCTTCAGGAGGGACGTAATTCCGCGCGTTCCCGTTCTCTCGCCGCGCGTTCGTAACTGTCATCCCGAATCGCGGCGACGATGAGGGATCTCGCCTTCGGAGGTGGGCACGTTCGCGGGATAAGAGCGTGATCAACACCGCCCGTGCGAGGTCCCTCGCCGTCTTGGCTGGCTCGGGATGACAAGCGCGAGCGTTACTGCGATATACGCAAACCTTTGCACGCGCTCGCCTACTACCTTCATCAGCTCGATCCTTTCATTTTCCACATAACCGAATCGTTCGGTCCGCGCTGGTACGGGATGGCCTATGTCCTGGCGTTCCTCTGCGGGTTCGCGCTGCTTTCCTGGCTGTCGCGCAAAGGCTATGCGGATCTGCCGCAGGCGCAGGTGGGCGACTTCATCACCTGGGCCGCGCTCTTCGGCGTGATGATCGGCGGCCGGCTCGGTTACGTCCTGTTCTATAAGCCGGAGATGCTGCGCGATCCGGTTTCTATCCTGCGGGTCTGGGAAGGCGGAATGTCAGCTCACGGCGGCATGATCGGGCTCGTCCTCTTCACTCTTTTCTACGCGCGAAAGCATCATCTCCACTGGACGAACCTGGGCGACAACCTTTGCGTGACCGCGCCGATCGGCTTGTTCTTCGGGCGATGCGCCAACTTCATTAATGGCGAGCTTTATGGCCATGCGGCGAATTTGCCTTGGGCCATGCAGTTTCCAAAGGAGCTGCTCGAAGCGGAGAACAGCGCGCTCGCGGACCGCGCCGTCAGCATGGCGCAACAGGTCGACCCGACGCTGACCACAACCGACGCGATTCTGCTGAGCGCGAAAACAAACCCGCACGCGGAGACCATTCTGCGCACCGTCCTTACCCCACGTCATCCCTCGCAATTGTACGAAGCCTTTCTCGAAGGCGTGGTACTCTTCACGATTCTTTGGCTTGTCCGTACGCGCATGCGTCAGCCGAACGGCGTCATCACCGGGCTGTTCCTCTCGGTTTACGCCATCCTCCGGATCGTCGTAGAGTATTTCCGTGAACCGGACGCGCCCATGATCGGTCTGTTCACGCGCGGGCAATTTTTCTCGTTCTTTCTGGTCGCGCTCGGTTTTGGATTCATCGTGGCGGCGCGGCTGCGGCCTACTTATCCGCAGAAGTTGAGCGCTGGCTGATTCCGGTCATCCCGAGGCTGCAGCGCGCCGAGGGACCTCGCACAGGGTGCCGGAATCAACTCTGCGTCGGTAAGCCAAGCACCCTGCGCGAGGTCCTTCGCCGTCTCTGCGGCTCAGAATGACATTCTCGCAACGCAGGATGACACGCTCGTAATGGCGCCGGCCCATCTGCTCGCTTTTCCTTTCCGGCGTAATCCGTTATTCGTTCCGGTAAGTTGGGCTTCATTCTCTCCTCGCAAATCCTGGCCGCCGGCGGTCTCACGTTCGCGTTCGAGCATGCGACGGTGGCCGGGAAGATTGTCCTCACTTTTCTTCTGATCGGCTCCGTCTTCAGCTGGTCCGTCATGATCACGAAGCTGCGCGTTGTGCAATTTGCGCGGAAACAGACTGCGCAATTCCGCAAAGCCTTTCGCAAAGACCGGCAGCCGTTGCGCCTTTTCGAGAGCAACGCGCGTTTTCCCGGATCGCCCCTCTACAATGTCTACCGCGCGGGCTGCCAGGAGATGACATTTCACTTGTTAGGCTCGTCCGAAGTGGATGAAACCTTCCGCGCGAGATTGGAGTCGGCCGAGAAGATTACGCCCGCGCAAATGGGCGCGGTCACGGCCGCAATGGAACGCGCGGTGGGCGAGACTGCGCTTGGCCTCGAGTCGCAGATGATCCTGCTCGCCACCGCCGTGAGCGGCTCGCCCTTTCTCGGCTTGCTCGGGACGGTCTGGGGCGTGATGGACACCTTCACGGACGTAGCAGTCGCGGGTTCGCCCAACCTTGCCACGATGGCGCCGGGTGTTTCCGGAGCGCTCATCACCACCGTGATGTCGCTCTGCGTCGCGATCCCGGCGATGTTCGGTTACAACTTTCTCGTCACGAGCATTCGCAGCCTGATTGTGGAGATGGATAACTTCGCCGCCGAACTGGCCTCGGAGTTCGAGCACAAATACGTCGACCATGGTGCGAGGGCGGAGGAATACCGCCGATGACGTCTTGTCGCTCTTTCGGCGTCCGATGTTCGATGTTCAACGTTCGACGTTTGCTCCCGGAATTCCGGAAACGTCCTACGTCGAATTCCGAACATCGAACGTCGAACAGGGAACCGGGAGCCTGAGGATCGAGGAGCAATGCGTCGCTACTCCCAACGCCAAAACCTCTCGACCTTGAGCGAGATTAACATCACGCCCTTGCTGGATCTCGCGTTCGTCCTCCTGATCATCTTCATCATCACGACCCCACTGCTTGAAAACAGCGTCAATCTCGCGATTCCGACGAGCAGCGCCGCCAATGCCGCGGTCGATCCTTCCAAGGTGCAGACCGTCTCCATCGATCGAACCGAGGCGATGAAATTCAACAACGAGCCGGTCGACGCCGCGACTTTGACCGAGCGTCTGACGAACCTGAAGGCTGCCAATCCGGAGGTCGCGGTCGTGATCCGCCCCGACCGCGAACTTTCGGTGCAGAAGCTAATCGGCTTAATGGACCTTCTGCAGCGCGCTCAGATCACAAAGGTAGGGATTGCGACGAAAGCGGAATCGCCCTAACGAGCAATGTCGCGGGACGCAAGCTTCTGGCGTAACGTCACGGTCATCGGAATTGCGCACGTCGTTGTGCTGCTGGGATTGGCGCGCTGGAGCGGCAGCGCGACGAAGCCGGTCCCAACAGATATCCTGTGGATGGATGCGAGCGCGGGAGACGTGAGCGCAACCTCGACGCCCGGGGCCGTTCCCCCCGAGAACCCGCCCGAGCCGACGCCCGATTCCCCCGCATCGAACGTAGCGCCGCCGGATGAGTTGATCGTGCCCCCGGTGAAAAGCGAACTGGAGCTGCCGGCGCCCACGCCGACCGCTGCACCGAGCCCCCAAGCGAGCTCCTCGCCAATCGCTCTGCCGAAGAACACACCGAAACCGATTTCGAAAGGAACGCCGAAGCCAACCCCGAAAAAGACAGTCGTGGCAAAAGCATCTCCGACCCCGCGGTCCTCTTCGACGCCCTTGAAGGCATCAAAAAAATTGGCCGCGAATCCCACGCGGGCCAAACCACAGGGGGAAGATTCTGATTCAACACAGAACGCTGAAGTCGGCATGGACGGAACCAACACCGCGCGCGGTCGTCCCAGCGGATCGGCAGCCAGCTCGCAGCCGGCCTGGTATGGCAGCATGTTGCACGACCGTTTCTTCGGCGAATGGGTCCAGCCCAAGACCGCTCTGCCGACGGGTGCCAAGATGTCGACGCTGGTGCAATTACGCATCGAGAGCGATGGGCGGGTCTCCATTTTCACGATCGCGCGTTCTTCCGGAAACATCGTGGTGGATGAGTCCGTCGCGGCAGTAGCGAAACGCGTGACGCGAGTCGATCCGCCGCCCGCGGGCCTGGCAATCGCCGGGCACTACGATGTGAAAATCAATTTCGAGTTGAGCGTGGAATAGCAGCTTGTACCACCTTCCCCGTCGCCGGGTCCACGCAGACCGCGTGATCTTCGAGCGTCTTGAAGAGGATCTTCCCGCGGGAGCCGCGCTTGACGGTGTCGCAGCACGCCACGCCCTGCGCGGTGAGGTTGGCTCCGGCTCATATTTCCACTTCGTTGCCCGCCGTTCTTTAGGGGGAACGCAGAGAGGATATTGGGAAACGGCGTGACCACATACATCGTCTCCTCCACGACGAGCGGAGCCGCTTCGTGCCCGCGATTGATACCGGCGAAAAGGTTTACGCCGCCTTCAGATCCTTCGCGTTCGTGGTGTTGATCTGATGGTGCCCGATGAGCGCGAGGCTGAGAAGGAGCTTGCCGCTATTCTCGGGCGTCAGGCCGACAAATTTGATGCCGCACAGGTCCATCCTCGCTGAATCGAGTGGCGTCTTCGCGGCGGCTCCCTGGAATGGCTACGGCGCTGGCGCACAGCGATTGGCGTCGAAAGAGAGAATCGGCGACAATGGACGGAGCAACGCCCCGCGCGCGCGTTACGGTCTGCAAAACATGCCCACCACCCTCATCAACCTCTCCAACCGTCTACCCGTTACGGTCGGAGAAACGATTACGAAATCCTCTGGTGGTCTGGTCGCCGCGCTCGAAGGGTTGTCCGCAGAAGAATACGAGCTGAAGTGGATTGGCTGGCCAGGAGGAGTGGTAGAGGAGGGTGCACGGCAAAAGGAAATCGAACGCGTGCTTGAGAAAGAACACGGCTGCACAGCGGTTTTCCTGAGCGAAGAGGAAGTCGCGGGGCATTACGAAGGGTTTTCAAATTCCAGTGTCTGGCCGCTGCTCCACTACATGCCGAACTACATGCGCTACGATCCCGCCTGGTGGGATTGCTACCGCGAGGTGAACCAGCGCTTCGCGGACAAGGTGCTGGAGATGGCGAACCCCGGCGACCTCGTCTGGGTGCACGATTACCAACTCATGCTCGTGCCGCAGATGCTGAACGAGCGCATGTCAGAGCTGAAGATCGGCTTCTTTCTGCACACGCCCTTCCCGTCCTTTGAGACGTTCCGTTGTCATCCGAACCGCGGCGAGCTGGTCGCCGGCATGCTCGGTGCGGATCTGATCGGTTTTCACACCTCCGGTTACATGCGGCATTTCCGCAGCACAGTGCTCCGTCTGCTCGGGCTCCAATCAGAGATCACACGGATTTGCAACGAAGACGGACACACCTGCGCGCTGGGTATTTTCCCGATCGGGATCAACGCAAAGAAGTTCGACCAGACGCTGGATACACCTCAGTTCGCCCACAGATGCAAAGAGTTTCGAGCCGCGAACGCGGGTAAGCGAGTTGTCCTCTCCGTCGAGCGAATGGATTACACCAAAGGCATCCTGCACCGGCTCGACGCAATCGAGCATTTCCTCGAAAAGCTGGAAGACCGCGACTCGATCAAATTCATCTTCGTCAGCGTGCCTTCGCGCGAGAAGGTGGAGGAATACGCAGCGCTGCGGGAAGAAACCGAGTCGCAGGTCGGCCGCATCAACGGCAAATACGCCACGCTCAACAGCAGTCCGATCCGGTTCATCCACGGCTCGGTTGATTTCACCGATCTGTGCGCGCTCTATGCGACCGCGGACGTCGGCCTCGTGACGCCATTGATCGACGGCATGAATCTCGTAGCAAAGGAATACATCGCCTGTCAGCGTGAGCACGACGGCGTCTTGATGCTGAGTGAGTTCGCGGGTGCGGCCGAGGAACTGTCGAACGCCGTCCTGGTGAATCCGTACGACACGACCGCCGTTGCGCAGAAATTGCGGGAGGCACTCGAGATGTCGGACGAAGAGAAACACGCCTCCAATCAGCCGATGCGTGATCGCATCATGAAGTTCGATGCGCAGCACTGGGCACGGTCGTTCATTCAACAGCTCTCGACCGCAAAAGGGAATGGAGGTGCCGCGTCGGACAAGGCGGAAAGCGCAGCCAGGCAATTGCGCACGGCGCTGGCAGAAGGCGAGCGGATTGCGCTCTTTCTGGATTACGACGGGACCTTGCGCGAGATCGAACGCGAGCCGCGCGCGGCCAAACCGACTGCCGAGATTCGCGCGCTGCTCGACCAACTTCAAGCACAGGAGAATATCGACGTGACCCTGATCAGCGGGCGCACTCCGCACGAGCTCGAGGCGTGGTTCGGCATGGGCGAGGTTGCCCTGATCGCCGAGCACGGCGCCGCCGTGCGCCGCCGAGGGAGCGATGATTGGGAACAATGGGATGACGGGGTCAGCTACGCGTGGAAAGACGAAATCCGCGAGCTGCTCCGCCTTTACGAGCAGTCCACCCCGGGCAGTTTCATCGAAGAAAAACGCACCTCGTTAGTCTGGCATCACCGCAAGACCGACCCGGAGTTCGGCACTTGGAAGGCGAACCAGCTCGCGCACGAACTCGGCACGATCTTGGCGAACGAGCCGGTCAAGATTCGCCACGGGCGCAAGATCGTGGAAGTGACTTCGGCGCAGGTGTCGAAAGGTGCGGCGATCGGGCGTTTGATGCACGAAAACAGCTATGCGCTCGTGCTCTGCGCCGGCGATGATAAGACGGACGAAAGCATGTTCGAGGTTGATGCGCCGAATCTCATCTCGATCAAGGTCGGCTTGGAGGCATCGGGCGCGAAATACCGGCTGCGTGATCCGGCGGCGTTTCGGAGGTTCCTCCTCGAAACCATCGCGGCGAAAACGGAAACGTTCGCCTCCGCGACAGCGTAAGCCGCGAGCGAGTTCTGGGGAGTAGGGCTGTTAGCCCGTTGCTTCGGCGAGCCTCGCTGAAGAATCTTGCAGTTTACGCATACACCACCGGCCCATTGAAGTTCGCTGCTGGCGGATAGCCGGAGAACGTGGGCAGCCCGCCCTCGTCTGGTCCTCGTTCTCGTCGTCGTCCTCGTCCCTACTCGAACGCAGAGTAACTGACGAGGAGGAGGAGGAAAACGGCCAGGGCCTGCCGACCGCGATGCGCGATGCGGCCTTAGTTTGTCGGGCAGTCTGCTTTGCCTGTTGCAGCCTCAGCGCTGCTTCTGCACCGACGCAGTTGCGCACCGCATTTCCGATGTGCGGTAAGCGTGCGCCAGATTTTCGGCGTTATGCGCTACGCCGACGCGCCCCTGCCGATCCAGTACAATGCAACCTGCTTCGCCGCCGACGCGGCGCGCCATCGACGCGATGGCTTCCTCCGCCGCGCGATCCGCGTCTTCGCCGTTGCAGATCGAGTTCGTAATGCGATGTGCGAGGGCAAGTTTCATTATCGATTCGCCGTCGCCGGTTAACGACACTCCCCCGGCAGAGTTGTCCGCGTAGAGTCCAAGCCCGATGAGCGGGGAGTCGCCGATCCTCCCCGGCATCTTGTGCATGATTCCTCCCGTGGAAGTTCCCGCGGCGAAGTTCCCGAAACGGTCGAGCGCGACGCAGCCCACGGTGTCGGAGCCGCGCACCTCCTTCGACGATTCCCATTCGCGCCGCTGCTCTTCGTGCACCAGCTCCGCCGGATCGCAAAGCTCAGCGCCACGCTCCTGCGCGAAGCGCCGCGCTCCTTCGGCGCTGAGCAAAACGTGATGGGTATCCATCACGTGACGCGCGACAGAAATCGGATGGCGCACGCCCCGAATGGACGCGACCGCGCCGGCACGGAGACGCTCTCCTTCCATAATGGCCGCGTCCATCTCGACCTCGCCTTCCGAGTTCAACATCGAGCCGAAGCCCGCGTTGAACGTCGGATCATCTTCCAGAACGCGGATCGCCGCCTCGACTGCTTCCAATGCGGAGCCTTCTTTCTCGAGCAATGCCGCGCCGGCTTCCACCGCGCGCAAGCAGCCGGCCTTATGCGGCTCGATTTTATCAACCGTTATCGTGTGCGCGCCGCCGTGAACAATGATGGCCCACCTCATGTTTTAGCTATTCATCTGCGCTGAAGTCGCGTGCAACCGCCAGCTTGTCGTTCCCGCTCGAACCCGCCCCGAGCGTACGCTACCAGCGCCCGCTTCCAGGCGAACTGCTCCATCTCGACATCAAAAAGCTTGCCCGCATCGAGCGCCTCGCACCAACCCCGAGACGCCACATCTAGCCCTCGGCAGTGGTCGCGAGATGCGAAGTCTTGATGGGACAACGCGCGCAATCGGGATCGCCTTCCGGCTTCAACATGTTGCGTCGCAGGGCGGCGAATTCTTCCCCGAGAAAGATATCCGAAAGTGTTTTCCCTTCACTCAGGCGACCGAGCGTTTTGCCGTGCCACGCACATGGCAACACGTCCTCCTGATCGCGCACCATGATCTCGGAGAAGGGGCGATTGCAAAATGTAGTCGCGAAGTCCTCCGCGACTGATCCTGGAGAACGCATGCTATGGAGAACGGGTTTGACCGGACGAATGATGGAGGCCGCATTTGCTCCTGGCGCATCGGCGAGGACTCGTTCGAAGTCGGCGAGGTCGACGTTGGCCGTCTCCTCGGAACTCCAACGCTCCGCCGTGGAGAAGGCGGCGGGCAGATAATACGCCATCCCCAACTCGATTGCGGTCTCCACGATCTTCTTGCGGTAGAAATTGTACTTCGCTGGACGAAGCGCGAGTACATCATCCGCGACAAAGTAGGGAGCGATCGGGACCATGTGCCGAAAATCGATCGACTCCCCGCCCAGCACCCTCGCCATTCGCACGAACGCGGGAGCTTCGTGGATGTTCCGGTTCATCATCACGAAGTTAAAATCAAACTCCGGCAAGCGAGACTGATGACGCGCTTTGAGATCGCGAAGTGCAAGAATGTTGCCGACCAGCTGTTCGTAACGGCAACCGACACGAATTGACTCGAGGAGCGGCTTCGTGACGGCGTCGATCGAGAACAACAAACGCGCGACACCCGTTTCGATGATCAGCTCGCGAATCGGCGCCCGCATCAACATGGCGTTCGTGCAGAACTCGATCGCCACATGCGGGTGCTTCGTCGCCAGGTAACGCAGAATATCAGGCAGAAACTTCGAAGTCAGCGGTTCGTCCCCGCAGGATAGCGCCACCTGGCTTACTTCCGGACCGAGACCATCGAATAAGTCCGTGAACTGCTCCGCTGTGAACTGGCGCGTGGGGCGCTTGAACACTGCGTCGTCGCTGAAGTGGCACATCACGCAGCGCAGATTGCACTTGTTGATAATGTCCAGGCGCAGGGTCAGTCCGCGTTTCGTCAGCAACGTCCGGCGGAAGCGCACCTCCAGGTTTTCGGGCGTGATCTCTTCGCGGGCAGCCAGACTTTCGGCGGCTTTACTCAGGCGCGTCTCCTCCGTCAGCGGCAGCGTCTGAATGTCAGGAGTATCAAGATTGACGCGGAGCGCATGCCACTCCGGCGCCAATGCCGGAGCAGGACGGATTTGCACGCAAATTTCTGCGGGAATTCCCGGCGCGGACTCAACATCACCCGCGAAGCGAAAGCCGCTCGCGACGGCATTTGGATAGGCACTGAATTCATCGCGCACATCCGGGCGTGAAAAACCATGCGCGATGGCTTCGAACTTCGCTTCACCTGTCTTAAGAAGAAGCGTCTGCACCGTTGACGTTCCGAGACACCATCCTTCGATCCGGCTAATGCGGTCGCCGCCCGGCTCACGCCGAACGGAATCCCTGCAAAAAAGAACGTGCGCGCTCATCGCCAGTCTTGAACTGACCCCCTCAGACTCGTGAGTCAACTGCTGCACGGGTGGGCGCCAAGCCGCGCAATTGCGGTGCGGGCACTTCGCTTCGGAAAACCAACGGACCGGGACGGAAAAATTGTGGAATTCTGAAGTTGCGCCGCTATATATCACAGCAGCCCGCGGCACGCCTCGCTCCACGAGCCTGCGCGGCGCGACCGACCCCTCATGCCAGAACGAATCCGACCCGTCGAACAGATGCTAGAATTGAACGAGGAGGAGGCGAATTCGCCTGAGCATTTCGATTCCCAAGTCCAGAAGGCGCAGGAACAACTCAACTCCCTGCGGCGTCAGCAGGAGCAGATCGAGAAACAAAAGCGTGAGCTGGAAGAACTCAGCCGGCGGCAGGAAGAACTAGAGCGCGGTCGCGCGGAGATGACCGACAAGTTTACGCGCTCCCTGGTGGTGCTGGAACGCGAGGCCTACGATTCGCAAAAGAAACTCGAGCAACTCCGCGCAACGCGCGAAAGCTTCGTCCAGCATCTCACGTTACTCGAAGCGATCGACCCAAAGAGCTGGAACCCGGCAGACCTGCAGAAAGAGCTAAGCCGGTCGCTCAGCACAGTGGATGATGCGCGGGCCGAGTTCAGTCAGCAGCGCAGCCGGCTCTCCGCAACGACGGGCGATGATGCGGCCGAGGTCGCGCTCCCGGGAGCGACCCCCGATGTTCAGCTCGGAAGCGGCAACGGTTTTCTGCAATGGATGCAAATTGGTCTGGCCTTTACGCTGCCGCTGATCGTCTTCGGAGTCATCGCGCTCCTTCTCTTTCTCTGGTTGGCCTCTCGGGGGCAGTGATTCCGCATGCGCCGTCGATCGTCCACGCCCGCGACGCCGCTCAACCAGAAGCAGGAAGAACTCGCTCGCCGCGAAGACGAGTTGCGCGACAAGATGCAGCAGCTCGAGCGCATGATCGCAGAGGCGCCGCGCGTGGCGGAAGAGACGCAGCGACGCCAGCGTGAGGAATTGATGTCTCGTGCAAGTGAAGGTGGCAGCAGGCTTGGTGTCTCGATCGCATTGCAGGACAAACGGTTCGGCGATCGCGGCGGGAATAGTGGACGGCGCGTATCGTTGCGGAAGGAACGGCGGGAAGGCCGTTTCGTTTTTCTGCTTCTCGTCATTGCGCTCGCGGCGGCGGTCATGTGGCTGCTCAGTCACCTGCAATTTTAAACGACCCATGGCTGATCAGGGATTCGATGTCGCGTATGTCGCGAAGCTCGCCCGGCTTTGCTTAAGCGAGGAAGAAGCCCGCCTTTTCCAAGCTCAGCTCGCGGACGTGTTCGCACATGTGGACAAGCTGCGCGAAGTGGACGTAAGCGGGGTGGAAGCGGCCGCGCACGTCGTGCCGTTGTTCAACGTCTATCGTGAAGACGAAACGCGCCCGTGGTTCACACCGGAAGGAGCGCTCGAGAATGCGCCCCGGCAGGCGAACGGATTGTTCATCGTCCCAAAAGTTGTGGAATGACGCCGCGCGATCTGCCGGCGCTGACTGTCGCCGAGCTGCAGGCCATGCTGCGCCGGCGCGAAGTTTCGCCGCGCGAGGTCCTCACGGCCTTGCACGAGAGGATCGCGGAAGTAGATCCGCGCGTCGGTGCTTATCTCTCGCGCGATTTGCGGGATGCTTTGCGGCGAGCCGAGCGGGCAGATGTCAGTCTCTCGTTAGGCGGCGTGCCAGTTGCGATCAAGGACAACATCAACGTCGCCGGTCAGCCCTGCACTTGCGCCTCGAAAATCCTCGGTAATTATCGCGCGACGTATGACGCGACCGTGATCACAAAGCTGGTCGCGGCCGGAGCGATTCCGTTTGGAAAGACGAACCTGGACGAGTTCGCGATGGGGTCCTCGACGGAAAACTCGAGCCTCGGAACAACCTTCAACCCCTGGGATCTGCAACGAGTGGCTGGGGGATCGAGTGGCGGTTCCGCCGCGGCAGTCGCGGCCGATGAAGCGTTCGCCGCACTCGGCAGCGATACCGGCGGTTCGGTGCGGCAACCGGCTGCGTTGACCGGGATTGTTGGATTGAAACCGACCTACGGCCGCGTCTCGCGTTTTGGCGTGACGGCGTTCGCATCATCTCTCGACCAGGTCGGCCCGCTCACGAAAAATGTTCGCGATTGCGCCCTCATGATGAACGCTCTCAGCGGCGGGGACGTGCAGGATTCAACGTCGCTCCATTTACCGGCAACCGACCACACGGCACAACTGGGTCATGATGTCCGCGGCCTCCGGCTCGGGATTGCGAAGGAGCACTCGAGGCCCGGCGTTGATCCTGAAGTGCAGCGACTGGTCCGTGCCGCGGTTGATCATTTCGCCTCGTTAGGAGCGGAGATCGTGGAGGTCTCGCTGCCGCAGACGGAGTACGCGGTGGCGGTTTACTACGTGCTCGCGACCGCGGAAGCCTCGGCCAATCTCGCGCGCTTCGATGGCATCCGGTATGGACATCGCACCGGCAATCCGCGCGACTTGCTCGATCTTTACCAACGCTCGCGCGCGGAGGGCTTCGGACCTGAAGTGAAGCGCCGCATCATCCTCGGAACGTATGTGCTCAGCTCCGGATATTACGACGCCTACTACTCGACCGCGCTGAAGATTCGCGAGCTGATCCGGCGCGACTTCGTTCGCGTTTTCGAGCAGGTGGACGCACTCATCTCGCCGACCTCACCGATTCCGGCTTTCAAAGCTGGTGACCTCGGATCCGATCCGCTACAGATGTATCTGGCGGACATCTTCACGATCCCAGCGAACCTCGCCGGGATCTGTGCACTCAGCCTTCCGTGCGGTTTCGCCGAAACGTCAGACGGCGCGAGATTGCCCGTCGGCTTGCAGCTTCTGGGAAGAGCTTTGGACGAAGCGCGCCTGCTTCAGATTGGCTACGCCTACGAACAAAGCACCGGCTGGCACATGCAAAGGCCGCCGCTCGCCCACCGATGAGCAAGGCCGCGACGCTTTCGCCGCCCCGCTCGTGGCTTCAGCGGCTCAATACGCCCGCAGCATTCCGTGCGCTGATCGCGCTCTTCGCAATAGTCCTGCTCGTTTACGGCGGGATTGCCGTCGCCAACGCGCTCCTGCCGGGCAAGAGCATCAAAGATTACGAGCTCTGGCACGACACCGGGCAGCGCATTCTGCACGGCGAGCAAATTTATCCGAAGCGCAACACAAAATTCCCCTTCATGTATCCCCCGAGCGCGGCGCTCCTGCTCGCGCCCATCAGCGCGCTGGGTAGAACAGGAATCGTCGTCACACTCAGCATTGTGAACGCGGCGGCCTGGCTCGCGAGTATCCTGCTTTCCGCTCGACTGGTGGCCGGAAACTGGCGCCGGCAACCTCTGCTGCTCTATCTGATTCCCAGCGCGCTCGTCGCAGTTTACATCTGGAGTTGCTTCCATCTCGGGCAGCCCAGTGTCTTGCTGCTGGCGTTGATGCTGGGCGCGTTTGTCGCGTTGCAGGAAAAGCGACAAATCCTGGCGGGCTCGCTCATTGCCCTCGCGGCCGCGATCAAAGCCTTCCCGGTTGTCGCAATTCTCTACCTTCTCTACCGCCGCTCTTGGATGGCATCTGCTTCGCTTCTTCTCGCTCTAGTTATTCTCCTCATTGCTCTGCCCGCACCCTTCCGCGGCTTTGAACAGGCGCGCTATGATTTGCAACGATGGGCGAGCGGGATGCTTTTCAAATACGACGACAAAGGCCTGGCGCAGCGCCCCGGCCGCAGCAATTCCTGGAAGAACCAATCCCTTTTCGGCCTCGCGAATCGCATGCTCCGCCACATCGACGCCGACGAGCAGTACGATGCGCACACCCCCATCTACAAGAACATCGCAGATCTCAGTTTCACCGCGGTGAACCGGTTCATCCTGACGGCCGGCTTGCTCCTGGGGCTCGCCTACCTGGCGGTGCTCCCGCGCGCAGCGCAACGAACGCGCGAGACCGATGCGATCGAGTTCGCGCTTCTTCTTCTCCTCATGCTGATGTTCACGCCGCTCGCCTTTGGATATCTTTTCGCATGGCTGCTCTATCCGTTCGCGGTTGTGGTCTGGCGTTCACTCGTGCAACCGCGCCGGCAACTTCTCGCCCCGACGGCCCTGGCGGTTTTGCTCCTCGCAGTGACCATTCCGCTGCAACGCACCGCGCAGATGTATGGAAATGTCTTTTTCGCCACACTCGTTCTCTTTCTCGCCCTCGCCTGGGAGCTGTGGCGCCTAAAAAAGGAATCATCAACTCTCAAATCCGGCGCTCACATGCCGCCGCCGCTGCTGGTTTAAGGGGCAGGCGTTTTCGAGACAGAATGCGCAAAGCTGCCGCGAGCCAGCGGACCGAGAAGGTGAGCACGACGCGCAGAGTCATCTTCGACGTGCCACGGGTGCGGTCGCAAAAAGCGATCGGAATTTCCTTTACCCGAAACGCGGCACCACCGCGCACGATGACCTCGAACGCGATCTTGAAACCGCTTGCCGCATCGGGCGCGAGCTCGAGCAGACGTGCTCTGCGAATGGCGAAGAACCCGCACATTGAATCGTGCACTCCAGTTAGAGGATAGGCGAGGGCCGCCGCCAGCCGCGACATCGCGCGGCGCGAGAGCGGCCACCCCGGCGTGCTCCCGCCCGCCACGTAACGGCTCCCGGTAACCATCTCGGCCTGACCGGCAAACAACGGCGCGGTTAGTTGCGGGATATCATCCGGTGGATGGCTTAAGTCGGCGTCCATCACCACCACGATCTCACCACGGGCGACCCGGGCCCCAGCGATGACCGCGCCGGAAAGCCCCAGTGCCGGTGCATTGCGTTCCAGCAGACGAACAGGGAACTGCACGGCGAGGGATCGGACCCGGTCGCGCGTGCCATCGTTTGAGCCATCGTCCACTACGAGGATCTCCAGACAATCCGGCGCTGCCGTCATGATCTGCCTAACGAGAGGTTCGACGTTGTCCACCTCATTCAGCGTTGGCACCACGACTGAAACGGTCTCTGGAGAAGGCGGCTCCGCCATGAGGCTGAAAGTTGAACACGCGCCGACAACGCCAGTGCCGAGCCGAAGACGGGACTCGAACCCGTGACCTGCTGATTACGAATCAGCTGCTCTACCAACTGAGCTACTTCGGCATTTTACGAGGAAAACAGCGCATCTCGCTCACTTATTTCCTTCATCGTATCCCTTTTTTGTATCCCAAGCAAAATCGGGATTCGAATGTGAAACACGTTTCCCGCTGCCGCTCGGGTCACTGTCTGCGTCGTATTCCCAGGAGGCAACTTGATTCGATACCTCAGCACCTCGATCGAGTGATGTGCCGTCTTTCTCCAACGACGAACGATTGTTTTTAGAGCTGATTTGGTCCCGGCCTTGGGGCAGGAAGGCTGCCCGGTTTGCAAGCATGCCGATTCACTCACCGCGATGCCGAGCGCTGAAGAATCACTTTGGGAACGCACCCGCCGTCTAAAGCCTGAGACAACGGTGTTCTCAGGCGCGAAACAGCGGTTGCGGACAAGAGGCGCGAGTATCGCATTCACGCAGGAGAGGACGACGATCCTCAGATCAGCGTCGCACGCTTGGCGAAGTCTGCAGCAGCTTCCTCCTAGACTGCGTGCTGCTGCTTGTGTTCCTCGGAAGAAGTTGCACGCACGACCTGCATCATCGCCTGGCGCAATCCTGAGCGGGAAAAGGGCTTCGCCACCACCGCGTCGACAGCGCTGAGCCGCTCGTTCTCTGCCCTCCAGATTTCGCCGAAGCCGGTGAGCAAGATGACTGGCACAGCCGCATCCCGTGCCTTTAATGCTGCCGCCAGTTGCTCGCCATTCATCTCGGTCATTATGTGGTCCGTAATCACGAGGTCGAAGGTGCCGACTTTGAATTCTCCAGCGCCTGCTGGGCGCTCTGCGCAATTTCGACCATATGCAGATCGTTCTTGAGAAAGTTGGCGAGCAACTCACACAGCACCGGCTGATCGTCGACGATCAGAATATGGAGAGAACGGTCGAAAGCCCCGGCCGCGACAAGTGTGGGCTCGTTCTCTGCTTTCGACGCAGGCAAGCGCAGGGTGAAGGTAGTGCCTTCCCGACCGTGCTTTCGACCTCTACCGCTCCCCCGTGCCGTTGCACGATTACGAAAACCGTCGCCAGGCCAAGACCGGTGCCACGCTCTCCTTGGTCGTGAAGAAGGGTTCGAGACAGCGGTGGCGCGTTTCTTCGGACATGCCGGTGCCGGTGTCGCTAACTTGAACAACGACGTCCTCTCCTGCGTGAATGCGATACTCGCGCCTCTTGTCCACAACCGCTGTTTCGCGCCTGAGAACACCGCCGTCTCAGGCTTTAGACGGCGGGTGCGTTCCCAAAGTGATTCTTCAGCGGTCGGCATCGCAGTGACTGAGCCGGCATGCTTTCAAACCGAGCGGCCTTCCTGCCCCCAAGCCGGGAGCAAATCACCTTCAAAACAATCGTTCGTCGTTGGAGAAAGACGGCACATAACTCCAAGGAGGCGGCGAGTCGGTGAATCAACTTGCCTCCAGGAACACAAGACGCAAAGTGACGCGAGCGGCAACGGGAAACGGATTCAAATTCGAATCCCCATTTGCCCGGGGATACAAAAAGGGGTTAAAGATGGAGGAAACAAGTGAGTGAGAGTGCGCTGTTTTCCTCGTAACGCCGAAGTAGCTCAGTTGGTAGAGCAGCTGATTCGTAATCAGCAGGTCACGGGTTCGAGTCCCGTCTTCGGCTCCCTCTGAAAATTGAGGGCATCAGCAGAGCATGAGCGTCCTGCCCTTGGACAGTTCTTGGACACTTTCGCATCCCAACTGCTCTGCAGAGACCGTTTTGGTGCGCTTCACTCGCCTTCATTTGTGGTCATCTGGTGATGCCGCGTAGGAACAGGTGTAGGAACATGTCCGACAGTGTCCTAGCTGTCCATCTCGAAGTCCCCACGGGTTAGCAAGCAGGTTATTCCGATCCATTCTTGGCTCGCCGGTGATGATGAAGACGTTTCCTGCCTGGTGGTTGCACCGCAATCGCGGCGAAATGTGACTGCTTTGAGTCTGCCACTCGGAGAAGTCGACTCCGAAAGCTGCGCATTGGCGCAGAGATCATCGCAGCCGCAGAGAACGGGCGCACATGCATACAGTGCGGAGGCGACTTGCCACGCTGTTGATGAT
>JACCTI010000219.1 GCA_013812515.1 Chthoniobacterales bacterium | reverse complement strand
GTTCTCTACGAACTGCTGCCGGTCGCGGAAGTCGCGATGGTGCAGCGCGGCACCGCGATCGCGGCCGTTTACGGGACGGTCCGAATCGAACCGACGCTCGTCATTCCGGTGCGCGCGCAGAACGCCGGCTTCATCCGTCTGGCCGATCCGTTCGCGGCGGGACGCGCTGCGATCGGCAAGCCACTCGAGAAAGGCGAACTGCTCGCGACGATTGCGGACGAAACAACTGCGCGGCAATTAAAGCAGGCGCGGACCGATCTTCAGGCGGCACGCGAACGCGCGGAACTTCCCCTGCCGTCATCGGAGCCACTCAAGGTCGCGGAAGACAACGTGCAGCGGCTCGAGCGGCTCACGTCGCTCAGCAATGTCCCGGCGATCGAAGTGGAAAAAGCGCGCAGCGAAGTAACGCGATTGCGAGGGATGTTTGAAGCCGAGCGGATCGAGCGCGATCGCAATCTCGAGATGCTCGACGCCACGACCAAGAAGCTGGAGGCGCAGATGAAAAACTCCGAGATCCGCGCGCCGATCGATGGCCTGCTCACGAATATCAAAGCAATCGACGGCGAGCTTGTCGCGGAAGGAAACGAGCTGTTCACCGCTTCTTCACGACGAAATTACGTGCGCGGTGAAGTGAACGAAGAAGACGTGGGCGAAGTGAAGATTGGGATGAGCGCCACCTTGCAGGTCTATGCGTTCCGCGCGCGGCAATTCGCCGCGAAAGTGACCGCGATTCTGCCCGCGGCTGATCCCGAGACGCAGCGTTACACCGTCGCGCTCGACTTGGAGAATCCGCCCGATAATCTTCTCGCCGGCATGACCGGTGAGATGAACATCATCACCGGCACGCATGAGAATGCGCTCCTTGTGCCGACGCGCGCGCTGCTCGTGGATCAGGCGTTAGTCGTGAATGGCCGCACGGTCGAATCACGCACCGTGAACGTCGGTTTTCGCACGATCGATTTCTCGGAAGTGCTCAGCGGCTTGGCGGAGGGCGATTACGTCATTGTCTCCGATCAGGACAAATTTCGGCCCGGGCAGATGACGCGACAGCGCATCGTTGGTGCAGCCGCCGGGTCCGCGAAGCCGTGACGCCGCCGCTTTACATCGCGCTGCGGTTTCTTCTGCATCGCAAGCGCGCTTTTCTGCTCAGTTTGTGTGGGGTTGTTTTCGGCGTGGCGATCTTTATCTGCTCGCAGGCGCAGACGGAAGGTTTTGCGCGCCAGTTCATCAACTCCACACTTGGGAGCAACGGCGCGCTCGTCTTACGCTCCCGTTTCCAACCGCTCGGAAGCGGTCTCCCTGTTCCACCGAAGAAATCGGCGGTGCCTGGCAACAACACCCAACGCCGTTATCTCGAAGGCATCACAAACCCGCGCGAAATCATGCGGGTCAGCCGGCAGTTCTCGAATGTCGCGGCTTGCTCGCCGGTTCTGCGCGGCACGCTCAGCGCGCGGTCCGGTTTTGAGAACGCCACCGTTGATCTCTTCGGGATCGACGCCGCGCTGCACCTACAGACGACTGATTTGAAGAAACAACTTATCGCGGGCGATTTCGAGAATTTCCGCAATGACGCCTCTTCCGTGATCGTCGGATCGCGCCTCGCACAAGAACTAAATCTGGCGGCGGGTGACTCAGTGCAGTTGCTTTCGCCGGGCGGTGAATACTGGCGGTTCACCGTCGCGGCGATCGCGCGCAGCGGCGTCGGCGCAGTCGACGCCGCCCGCATTTATTCGCACCCGAAAATCGCGCAGACTTTGCTGCGGCGGCCGTTCGCTGCTTCCATGATCATTTATAAACTGCGCGATCCGGCTCGCGCCCCTGCGCTGGCATCACAGTTCGAAGGACTCTTTCAACACGACGCGCAAAGCTGGCAGGAACGCGAAGCAGGGAATCTGCAGCTTTTCATGACCCTGCGGATTTCTGCCGGCATCACGGTTTCGCTCATCATTCTGCTCGCCGGCTTCGGCATCTTCAACGTGCTCACGATGTCGGTGCTCGCGAAGGTGAAGGAGATCGCGATCCTGCGCTCGATGGGGTATCGCCGGAGCGACATTAGCTCCATCTTTCTCTGGCAGGGCGCCATGATCGCGGTGGTCGGCGCACTCCTCGGCTGCGTCACGGGAGCGGTGCTCACCTGGGGCGTCTCGAAAATTCCGATTCGCGTCCGTGGACTTATTGTGACCGATCACTTCCTTGTCGCGTGGAATTGGCAGCATTACTTCTGGGCGATGGTGCTCGCCGCGCTGGCCGTGTTCATCGCCAGCTACGTGCCGGCGCGCCGCGCTGCTTATCTGGCTCCGGTCGCCACGCTGCGTGGATCAAGCGTATGAACCACGACGTTTGCCTGACCTGCGAAGGTGTCGAGCGCTGGCTGGGGGAAGACGAATCGCGCGTCCATGCCCTCCGCGGGGTGTCGCTCACGCTGGAAGCGGGCACGGTGCACGCGGTCGTGGGCCCATCAGGATGTGGCAAGAGCACGCTGCTTTACATCCTTGGCCTGCTCGATCAGGCGGACGCGGGATCCATCGCGATCAAGGCGGAACCGGTCTCGCATTTACCCGATGACGAGCTGGCGCAAAGGCGCAATGCGCTGATCGGCTTCATCTTTCAATTTCATTTTCTCCTCGAAGATTTCAGCGCGCAGGAAAACGTCATGATTCCAATGCGCCGTCTCGGCCGCCTGCCGGAGAACGGAATGCGCGACCGTGCCCGCGAGCTGCTCGATGCGGTCGGCCTCGGCACGAAGGGAGCGCGGCCCAGCCGCCATCTTTCGGGCGGCGAACAGCAACGCGTGGCGATTGCGCGCGCCTTGGCGAATGATCCCGACGTGATCCTGGCGGACGAGCCAACCGGCAATCTCGACACGGAGAATTCGCACCGCGCCTTTAGTCTTCTGCAAGGCATCGTCGCGGAACGCGGCAAAGCTCTCCTGCTCGTGACGCACAATCCGCAGATTGCAGGATTATGCGATTGGACGCACGAGATGGAGGACGGACGCATCGTCAATGCACGGCAGCGAGCCTAACGAGTGATGGGAGGACAGAAGATTTTCCTGACCGGCGCCAGCTCCGGAATCGGTTTGGCTACGGCGAAGGCTTTACTGGCGCGCGGGCATCAGGTCTGGGGAACAGCGCGCGACGCCGGGCGCGTCCCGTCGCTTAACGACCTGCATGCAATTACGCTCGACCTCAGCGATCCGGGATCGATTCGCGACGGGTTCGAGGAAGGGTTGCGGCAAGCTGGCAGCTTTGATGTCGTGATTAACAATGCCGGCAGCGGTCACTTTGGCGCGGCGGAGTCCCTTTCGATTGACGAGATTCGGAGCCAATTCCAGACGCTGGTCTTCGGACATATCGATCTTTGTTTTCGCGGGCTCGCGGCGATGCGGCAGCAGGAGCGCGGGCTCATCATCAACGTGACCTCGCTCGCCGCTGAGTTGCCCGTGCCTTACATGGCGGCATACAACGCGGCAAAGGCCGCGATGGCTTCGTTCACCATGTCGATGCAGTTCGAGCTTTCGGGGTCGAACATTCGGCTGCTTGATCTGCAACCGGCCGACATCAACACCGGTTTCAATGATGCCGTTCTTCGCAATGGGCCCGCCGATCCGCGCATCGAGAGGGTCTGGAGGGTAGTCGACCGTAATATGAAGAAAGCTCCGAAACCGGAGCTGGTCGGAAAATGGCTCGCCGAGTTGATCGAGCGCACCGATCCGCGACCGCGAGTCATCGTCGGCGATTTCTTTCAATCCAAAGTGGCACCATTACTTAACCAGCTCTTGCCGCAGCGAGTTCGAGTTTGGGGTCTGAAGAAGTACTACGGGATCTAGAGCGCGCTCCGACCATGGTCCGAAAAACAGAGCCGCCGGTTACGGACGCAGTCATCCTCATGGCGGGCGCAGGTTCGCGTCTCGGTCTGGCGGGCGGAGCATTCGCCAAACCGCTTGTGCAGATCGGCGATCGCGCGCTGATCTGCTACGCCTTCCATGCGCTGCAACGCGCAGGCGTGCGCAACATCCACGCCGTGATGGGTGCAAACAGCGAGCGTCTCGCGCGTGAAGTGCAGGCCTTGCTCCCCGCAGGAATCACCTTCAGCACTATCGTCAATCCGGATTGGGAGAAGCAAAATGGTGTCTCCGTGCTCTGCGCGGCCGGCAAGGTGCAAGCGCCGTTCTTTCTCGTCATGGGCGATCATCTTTACGAGTTCGCCATTCTCGAAGCGCTCCTCACGCGCGGAGATCGCGCGCGTGTGAATCTCGCGATTGATCGGAAGATCGACTCCATTTTTGACCTCGACGACGCGATGAAGGTGCAGACGCGGGGCGCGCAGATTGTGGCGATCGCCAAGGATCTGCCGGAGTACGACGCGATCGATACAGGCGTCTTTCTTTGCTCGGAAGAAATCTTTGCCTACCTCCGGCGCGCCGCAGGCGAGCGCGGCGATTGCAGCCTTTCCGACGGCATTCGACTCCTGGCGGCTGATGGCAAGATGCGCGTGATCGACGTCGGCAACGCCTGGTGGCAGGACGTGGACACGCCCGAGATGCTGGCGCGGGCCGAGCAGGAATCAGGTCGCCTCTTGAGCGATGGCCGGAGCGGCAGGCCGCAGGAAAGCATTCCCGGCCAGCGCTGAGCTGACGCCGGAAACGGCGAGGAGCAGATGCAGAATGCACTGCGGCCAGCCAACAAGAGCGAGGAGAACAAATGCCAGCATCGCCATGTCGCGTTTCGTAAGCTGCACGAGCCACCAGGCGAAGCGTTCGCCCAGGAGGAGAATGCCGGAACGTTCCAGGAATTCATGGTGACGCTGATACAACGCGCCGTTCCAGCGGGTCGGCTGCTGCTGCTGCGCGCCATCCGGCCGGGTGCGTCGCACGAAGACGATGCCTTCACTCAGGACGATGAGGCCGGCCGCGGCGATTCCTTCGGCGAGATACAGCCAGCTGTTCGGCGCACCACCCGCTTCCGCATGTCGCGCCAGGCCGATGCCGAGCGTGAGGGCGAGGAGGAGATTGCCGAGCAGATCGCAAAAGCTATCCAGGCGCCGGCCGAATTCTGATTCGAGAAACCGGGCCCGCGCGATCTCGCCATCGCAGCCGTCCAGAATGCTGTAGAGCTGGAAGATAACGCAGCCGAGAAGGAAGGAGGAGTAGGTGCCGGAGAGAAAAGCTCCGGCGGCGCAAAGCGGAAGCGCGAAAATCAGAACGCTCCATGTGCTCGGAGTGATGGAACTTTTCAGGAGCCAGCGAGTAACGAGCCGTGAGAGCGGTCGATTCACGAAACGTGAGGCCAACCCGTCCTGCGACTTTCCGTTCTGCTTTAGGAACCGTTGCTCTGCTGCCGCAATCTCATCGCGGCTTGCGAGATAGTCCCAGCCGCCGTCGACAGCTGTTCGGAGTCTCGCATTCAACTGACGTTCCGTCTCCTCGACTGCTGTATTTCGGAGATCGAGCGGGTCGTTCGCAAGAGCAGCGATGACTTCCGCGAACCGCACGCGAGACGGAACAAGGCGCGTGCTGAGGACAACAGAGGCCTCGCCATCCGGAATGGAGACATCATGTATGGAGTGGGCGGTCTCGATATTGGCGAGTGCCGCATTAGCAGGCTCACACCTGCTCCGCGCGTCCACCCGCTCATCCCATATGATGCGAACGTCGATTCGAGCGCCGGGCTGATTGGTCCGAGCGAACTCCGCCACGGAAAGGAGCAGCCGATCGAGCTGGCGAAGACCGGCGATTTTCCAGTTCGCCGATTCATCCGCGAGAATGATGACCAGGCGCAGCGGCCCGAGCTCGCTCGTTTGGTAAGGGCCGCTCTTAGTCATCCGAGCGACCGGCGATAGATCCGGTACGTCTTGTATTTGTCAGCGCCAATCGCGGCGAGGAACCGGTTCATCAGATGGTTGTTTTCGAGAACGAGGCTGCATTCTCCTGAGACGTAGCCTCGCCGCAAGATAACGCTTTCGATTGCCCGCAACACAAGCATTTCTGCGATGCCATGACGACGGTATTGCGGAACGATCCCAAGCGCTACTAGCCGCACAGTTTTAATCCGAGCCTTGTGATAGAGCAGTTTGGCGAGCCCGATCGGCAAGCCAAAAAAGGTCAGACGCCCGTCCTTCAGGTGCTTGATCGCCACATGGATGTCCGGAACACAGAGGATGAATCCGGCCGGTTGACCATCGACCTCGGCGATGAGGGTGAAGTCCGATTTTACGATCGGCTTCAGCTCCTTCGCCATAAACTTGAACTCGTTAGGCGTGAATGGCACAAAGCCCCAGTTGTTCCGCCAGGCCGCGTTGTAAACTTCGCGGAGGCGCTCGCTCTCCTGGTCGATCTTGCTCAAGTCGGCGCAGCGAATCGTCGCTTTCCGCCGTTTCGTGAATCGAGCTGCGAGTCCACGCAGCCGCGCGATAGCGTCCTCGGGATGTTTCAACCACCAGGCGAAGAAATCCATCTCCTTTGCGAAGCCGCACGACTCAAGCAGCTCGGCGTAATACGGGGGATTATGCGACGTCAGGAGCGTGGGGGCGTGCTCGAAACCGTCGACCAACAGACCGCACGTATAATTCGTCGAATAATCGATCGGCCCCATCACTTCCGTACGGCCACCCTCGCGGAGCCAGCCACCGGCCGCATGGAACAGCGCAGCCGCCACTTCAGGATCGTTCGTGGATTCGAATAGCCCAAAACAGCCAATGTTGGATCCATGGAGCGCGTTGTAATTCGGATCGTCGCTCGCCATGATCCGGCCGACGATTTCGCCGCCCCTACGCGCCAGGAACAGCGCCGCAGCGCCGTGTTGGTAGAATGGATGTTTGCGTCGATCGAGAAAGGCTTTGCGTTCTATGATCAGCGGCGGCACCCAGGCTCGATCTCCTTCGTAGATCCTCCAGGGGAACTTGATGAACGCATCCCGCTCGGAGCGGGAAGTGACCTCCGTGACCTTGATCTGCTCCACAGCTAATTCAGCTTCGCCACCAACTGGCGAAACGCGGCCCGGTGCCGGTGGAGAACATAAAGCAGAAGAACGTTCAGCACCGTCACCTCGAGAACGAAATACCAGACCGGGTGGCCAAGCAGAAGCACGGCGAAGAGGAGCAGCATGCGCGGGTTCGTCGCCAGTGCGTTGCAGAACTTCACTAGTGGCCGGCAAAGTTCGCGATATTCTTCGCGGAAGCTCGCGGGGGCTCCTCTCGCCGTCGCGACACGCAGCCGCAACAACATCGGCGCGAGCATCTCCTGCCGGCGCGCGTAGTTCCAGTAACTGTGTAGTCCGATTTTTTTCCCGAATTCACGCCAGCTCATCTGTTCGTAGGCGGCACGCACCGTCTCCGACGAATTAGCGTCCGCGCTCGTTTTCCCGCAAACGAATTGCAGGTAAGCATTGCGGAAATAATCGATCACCATGCTTTGCATCGCGTGACTGAGAGCGGCGGCAAGGGCGAGCAGCCAGACCGCCTCCGAGCCGCCGCCCACGATGTAGCGGAGCGATAGATGGATGTAGATGCTGAGGAAGACCAGGTAATCAGCAAAGCCATCCGTGATCGCACCGATAAGGCTGCCGCGATGAGTCAGGCGCGCGAGCTGGCCGTCGGCATTATCCAGCATGTTGGTCACGACGTGGAGCGCCATGCCGAGGATGTTCAGTCGCAGGTCGCGATAGTAATAAAGATGACCCGCGGTGATGCCGATGGCCGCGCCCAGCAACGACACCATGCTCGGGGTAAAACGAAGCGCGGCAAAGAGCCGCGCGAGCTGGTAACCGGTGGGCCGATAAAAATAGATATCGACCGCGCTCTCCACATCACGCGCTTTGTAGGTGCTCTCGACGGTGGCCGATTTAGGAACGTCGATGCCCACGGAAATCCCGATGGAGCGCGCGATTAGGCTTTCTGGAGCAAGTGCGGGACGAGCGTGTCGTCGAGGATATTAAGCGCTTCGTCGAGATCCGCGCGCGTATGGTTAGCCGTTACGCAGGCGCGGAAACAGATGCGATCCTCCGGGACGGCGGGATAATCCACCGGCGCAACCCAAAGCCCACGCCGGCGTAGCTCATGACCAAGCCGGTACATCCGACTGCGATCCCCTACGATGAGGGGCATGATGTAAGTGGTCGAGGCTCCCGTATCAATGCCAAGAGCGTTCATCTGAGCGCGAAAGTAGCTCGCATTCTCCCACAGCCGCTCTCGCAACTCCGGTTCGCTCGTGGCAATCTCCAGACCTTTCAGGATCGCGGCGACGACGGCTGGCGGCAGAGCGCACGAGTAAACATAGGAATGCGCGTAAAGCCGCAGATAATCCATCGTCTCTTGCGGACCGGCGATGAAACCGCCGAGCGCGCCGAACGCCTTTGAAAAGGTGCCGTAGATCAGCGGGATGCGGCTCTCGGCGTTGAATTGCTCGGCGGCGCCGCGGCCGTTTTCTCCGCAGGCCAGCATCGAGTGCGCTTCGTCGATCATGACCGTCGCGCCGTGTTCTTCTGAGACGGTGAGGAGCTGGTCGAGACTCGCGAAGTCGCCGTCCATGGAATAGATGCCTTCCACGATGACGAGGCGGCGCTTGCCGTGGCGACGGCGCAAAGCTTCATCGAGCGATTCGGGATCGTTATGCTCGAAGCGATCGATCCGGCAACGCGAAAGCACCGCCCCGTCACGCAGACTCAGATGTGAACGGTCGTCCATGATCGCGACGTCTGCTTTGCGGAGTAATCCGGAGATAGTGCCGAGCGCACCTCCGAATCCGCTATTGAACAGGATCGCATCTTCGCGCCCGAGGAACTGGGCGACCGCGCGTTCGAGTTTTCGATGCAGATCGGTCATTCCCGAGAGAGTAGGAGAACCGCACGCCCCGACGCCGTATTTCCGAAGCGCTTCGATCGCCGCAGCGACGATCTCCGGATGATTGGCGAGGCCGAGGTAATTATAGGAACAGAGATTAATAACGGGGTGAACTTTGCCGTCGTACTCGATCTGCGTGCGGGCGTCGGCGCTGGCCAGCATGTTCGGCTCGTACAGTTCCGCTTCCCACGCGCCCGCCTCGCGCCATTCCGTAAACCCGGCGGGTGGCGTGAGCGGGTCGTCGCTTTGTCCAACGACGAAATCGCCGAGGCTCAACCTCGCGTCGAAGTCGCTATCCGGCCCCGGCCGCGCATCGCCTCTCATATGCACAGGTGCAAGATGAGAGCGGGGCCGTTCCAAATCAACGCCATAACTGAGTCATTCGCTCTTCCCACGCCTCGTGGTTTTTCTTCGCATCGGTGATGAACGGGGAGGCGGCGATGGCTTTGATGATGGCGCGATTGATGATCGACAAGGGAAAACGGACCGGCCGCAGCACATCCATGAATAGAACAACACGCAGGCCATCGGTGTCGTTCCAAACTTCGTGCTCAAAGGTGTCGTCGAAGAACAGGCTTTTTCCCTCCTCCCAGTGCGTGACCGTGTCGTCGACGCGAATCCGGCATTGCGTCTCGGGTTGAGGCACAATCAGCCCAAGATGGTAACGAACCACTCCTTTGTAGGGACCGCGATGTGCCGGGATATGCGCGCGCGCCGAAAGGATGGAAAAAAAGGCGGTCTTCGCGCCAGGAACTTTGCGCAAGAGTGCCGCGGTGCGCGGACAACGGGCGGCATTCGCCGGCACGTCCAGTCCGTATGCGAAGAAGAAGAAGGTCTTCCACTTGTCTTCCTTTGCGAGGTGCTTCTGGTCCGGCGAGATGTCTTGAAAATTCGGGAGGTTCTCGCGGTGCTGCAGGACAACGTCGAGCTCTTCGCGGATGACGTGCCAGTTCTCCTCCAGCTGGGTTGCCCACGGGAAGTGCGCGCCGGAGAAGAAAGGCTGATCGCCGATGAGCGACGCGCGGCCAAGCTGCTTCTGAATCTGCCGGAGCAGTTTGCGCCCATACCTCATCAGCGGTTTTCGGAACTGGGAGTTCATGGCAGGAGCGAAGACAAGGCTCGTTTGATCCGGGCGAGGCGAACGAACGCGCGTCAGCCGATTGCAGCGCAACCCTTTGCCAGATTGTGCGGCGGATGCAAGACGAGTGTGGTCTGCAGAGGGCGTCCGGTGTCACCAAGCCCGCGGCGGTCAGCTCACTAACGCTTCCGGAGCGTGACGGACTCCCAGATCGTAGCGGCGACGGATGCTCGAGCCAAGCTTCCCGATATCCGCTCCGTAAACGTGGAGGGAAACGGCGATCTCGGAGCCGCCGTTCTCGACCTGGTGAATGTCGCCCGGCGGAACAAGCGCGGCCACGCTGCCGATCGGGCTGACAGTTTCGCTCTCCATGACGAGATGGGTATTCCTTTCGCTTTCTTCAAGGCGGTACACGGTTTCGTTCTCCTGGCCTTTGTGAACGCCCACGACACACCAGGAAACATGATCGTGGATCGCGGTTGCCTGACCCGGTAGCCAGACGAGCGCGACGACCGAGAAGCTGCCATCCGGCTCGACATGCAAGATGTGCTGCCGGTAAGCCTCGCCGCCCGGCGCCATTTGCTCCGGCCGAAGGAAATCCTCCGCTCCCAAACACGGCTGGAGCAGGTGCGCGACAGACGCGCCCACTTTCCCCGCATCCGACTCAGTTCGAACCACGCGCCTGACGGCGACGATCAACTCGCGCAGCCGGCTGGCGCCTGGGATCAGAGGTGGTGTCGCTGTAAGAGTGAACATGATTCGATCCAGTGCGCTATGGATTGCAAGATACCATCGGGAGGCGCCCGGCGTCACCACTGAAAATCGTGTGCGACCGAGCTCGCGGCCTTTCGAAGAACGCACCACGAGTGCGCCTGCCGACGTTTCCGTTCCCTGCCGTGTAGTTATGAAAATGTCGTGCCTGCGGCGATATGCTCGGCCATCAACGGGACGCGACCCTAACGGGATTCGAACCCGTCAAACCCACAAGTCCTGTGACCGTTCATCTACGACGTATCTAACAATATTTATAAGTGACTTATGCATACACAAGCCGCCGCACATCAAAATCGATTCAGTCACTAATAGGCACGAAATCGGACAAAGTTTTGTCACGTTTTGTCACGAAAATTTCATCAGCATCCATGTCCATGTGAATTGCCAACGGTGAAGATTAGCAAGATGATCTTCAACGGAAGCCGATAACGGCCTCCCGTTGCGGAGCGAGCACACTCAAGGTGGAGCGCCGCGCAACGAGCAATACCTTGACGGCGCACAGCGAGCGATAAAAATGGAACGCACAGTCAAGTGTTTTCTCGTTTGCGATTGCGATGCCGGCGATAATCCGGCAGTCGCTAACTGGCAGCCCTCAATATCGGCGAGTTGCAGCGTTTGAGACTATTTTGCCCCGTGGTTGTAATTAGCATATTCGCGGAAGCTGTTCGCCTGAGAGCATGTCCACCACGCGCTTCCCGCCGACACGCGTCTTCATCATGACGAAGCCGCGATGTTCGCCGCAAACTTCGCCGATGATCGCAGCTTCCTTGCCTAACGAGTGAGCTCGCATGGCGGCAAGGACCGCATCCGCGTCGGAAGCAGCGACGATGGCGAGCAGCTTGCCTTCGTTTGCGACGTAGAGCGGATCGAGTCCAAGGATCTCGCACGCGCCTTTTACTTCCTCACTGATGGGGATGCGCGCTTCATCGAGTAGTATGCCGACCTTCGCGGCCTGCGCGATTTCAGTCAGAGCGCTGGTGATTCCGCCCCTCGTCGGGTCGCGCAGGACGTGAACGTCCTTGCCCGCAGCGAGAATAGTTTCGACGAGGCCATTCAGAGGCGCGGTGTCGCTCGCAATTTCGGTCTCGAACTCCAGCCCTTCGCGCACCGACATGATGGCGATGCCATGCACCGCCATCGCACCGCTCATGATAATTTTATCGCCGACTTGCGCGCGGCTCGGGCCTATGTTCACACCCTCGGGAATGACCCCGATGCCGGAAGTGTTGATGAAGATTTTGTCCGCCTTACCGCGATCTACGACTTTGGTGTCACCCGTCACGAGCTTCACACCAGCGGCATCAGCGGCTTCGCGCATCGACTGCACGACCCGCCAGAAATCCTCCATCGGAATTCCTTCTTCGAGAATGAAACCGACCGAGAGATAAAGGGGACGCGCTCCGCACATCGAAAGGTCATTGACGGTCCCGTGAACGGCGAGCTTCCCAATGTCGCCGCCAGGAAAGAAGATCGGGTTCACCACATACGAGTCAGTGCTGAACGCCACACGCTGCCCGCCTAACGAGAAGATCGCGCCATCGTGCAGCGGTTCCAGTAAGTCATTCCGGAACTGCGGCAGCACCATTTTCTCCATGAGTTGGTGACTGAGTTTTCCGCCACTGCCATGAGCGAGAACGATCTCGCTGTAGTTGGTGATGGGAATCGGACAAACTGCGCCAAGCAGACCGGCATCGTCGGCCGTGTCAGATGACATCCTCGGCTCCGGCGGCAATGTGGATCAAGTCCCAGAGCACATGAACGAGCGTCGCGTGCACTTCCTGGATCCGGTGAATGCTGAACGACGGCACGACGAAGCAGTAATCCGCCAACTCCGGGAATCGTCCGCCATCTTTCCCTGACCAGGCGATCGTGAGCATGTCGCGCCGACGCGCCTCTTCCAAGGCGTAGATCAAATTCGGTGATTTGCCGCTCGTGCTAACGGCCAGCGCCATGTCACCGGCATCTCCGAGCAGACGCAATTGATCAACGAAAATGCGCGAGTAATCCGCGTCGTTTCCGATCGCGGTCATCGTCGCGATATCCGTCATCAGCGAGATCGCGGGAAACGCCAAGCGCTTCTCGATGATCGGATGAGTGAACTCGACCGCGAAATGCATGGCGTCGCAAAGGCTCCCGCCGTTGCCCATCGTGAGCAGCTTGTTCCCCCGCGCGAAACGCGCCGCCATTTCGCGGCTCAACGTTTCAATCTGCTCCGCATACTTGGAGAAGAACTTCTCCTTCATTTCCACGCTCTCGCCGCATTTGCGGAGGACCTTGTCGCGGAAATTCTCTGTCGACTTGTCGGCGACGGCGGGAGCGATCAAGCGTGCGCGACCTCGGCGGCTTCTCTCTGCTCGCGCTTCTGGCCTTCCAAGTGACGACCATACGCGTAATAGGCCGCGCAGGCGCCTTCGGCCGAAACCATCGTCGCCCCCTGCGGCGTCTCGGGCGTACAAATGTTGCCGAAGCATGCGCAATCGTGCGGCTTTTTCACGCCGCGCAAGACAAGACCACTAATGCAATGCGCCGGCTCCGCCGTATCGATTTCCTTTACGTCGAAAATGCGCTCCGCATCATGCTCGTGGAATTCGTAGCGCAACTTGTAACCGCTCTTCGGAATAGACCCAACGCCGCGCCACTTCCGGTCGCACACTTCGAAGACGCTGTTCACCAGATCCTGGGCGACCTTGTTTCCATCACGATTCACGACGCGCGGATATTGGTTCTCGACCGTGTGCGTCCCGGCCTCGAGTTGGCGAAGCGTCATCAGCGTGCCCTGCAGGATGTCGATCGGCTCAAAGCCGGTGATAACAATCGGAACCCGGAAGCGTTCCGCGAGAGGTTCGTATTCGCGGTAACCCATGACCACGCAGACATGGCCGGGCCCGAGAAATCCCTGCACGCGATT